>JANNHN010000352.1:0-2804 GCA_031404395.1 Betaproteobacteria bacterium | reverse complement strand
CCGCTGAAGCTTTCGCCGTCGAAGACCTGATCGACCCGCGCGAGACGCGGCCCTACCTGTGCCAGTTCATCGATGCGCTGCAGGGCAGGCTGGCGACACAACTCGGCCCAAAAACCCGCGCCGGTGTCCGGCCCTAGTCAGCGCGAAATATATAACCCATTGTTTTTATTGGATATTTAATATGGCATTCGAAGCATTGCTGCAGGAATATGAAGCGCGCCGCACCAGGGCGCTGGCCGGCGGCGGCGAAGCAAAATATGCCAAGCGCAAAGCACAGGGCATGTGGAATGCGCGCGAGCGCATCGCCTATTTGACGGACAAAGGTTCGTTCATCGAATCCGGCTTGTTTGGTTCCTCCGGCGTCTATCCCGAGCAGGAAGACGAAACACAGACCGACGGCAAGCTCGCCGGCTTTGGCCGCATCGATGGCCGCGACGTGTGTCTGGTGGTCAACGACTTCACTGTCAAAGGCGCATCCACTTCCGCGACCAACAGCAAAAAAATCGCGCACATGAAACGCGCGGCCACCGAGCGCGGCATGCCGCTGGTGCTGATCGGTGAATCCACCGGTGCGCGGCTGCCGGACGCGATGGGCTCGCGCGGCATGGGCCTGCTGCTTGGCAATGACAACACGCAATTTCGCCGCATGCGCGAAATTCCGATGGCTGCGGCTGCATTCGGCCCGTCGTTCGGCTCATCGACCTGGCTGATGTGCCAGTCGGATTTCGCGGTGATGCACAAGAGCGCGATCATGGCGGTGTCCAGCCCGGGGCTGGTGTCGATGGCGCTGGGCGAGAAAGTTTCTGCAGATGATCTCGGCGGCTGGCGTTTGCATGCCGAAACGACGGGCCTTATCGAACAGTTTGCCGATACCGAAGAAGAAGTATTCGACCTGATCAAAAAATTCCTGTCGTACATGCCTGGACACCACCAGGAAGCGCCGCCTGAAGCCGCCGTGCTCGCAGGTTCCGGCGCCGACATGGCCAAAGTATTCGACATCCTGCCGGAGAGCCGCAAGCAGGTCTATGACATGAAGCGCGTCATCAAATGCATCGTCGATAAAGATTCGTTGCTGGAACTGAAGCCGCGCTTCGGCAAGAGCGCCGTCACCGGCCTGGCGCGTCTCGGCGGCAAGACCGTCGGCATCATCGGCAATAACCCTTTACATCGCGGCGGTGCGCTCGACGCCGATGCCTGCCGCAAGATCGTCGATTTCATCGTGCTCTGCGATTCGTTCAACATCCCGTTCGTGATGCTGGTTGATACGCCGGGCTTCCAGATCGGCACCGAAGCCGAACGTGCCGGCGCGCCGGGCAAGATCATGAATTTCATGAACGCGATGACACTGGTCACCGTGCCGCATATTTCGGTGATTGTGCGCAAGAGTTACGGACGCGCCTATGTGTGCATGGGCGGCGGCCGCCATTCCGACGAAACCGCCGCGTGGCCGACGGCCGAAGTGAGTTTCATGAGCCCGGATTTCGCCACCAAGATTGTGCATGGCATCGGTATCGGCGAACCCGGCTATGAAGAAGCGCTGGCCGACATCCGCAAGGGTGCCGACGTCTGGGGCCTCGCGTCGGTGTATGCCGCGCAAACAGTGATCAAACCGCAGGACACGCGCGACTACCTGATACGCATGTTTGATGTTTACAAGCTGCGCATGACCAAGGGCGTGGGGCAGCATTTGATGCGGTCGTGGCCTACCAGCTACTAGGGGCGGTGATCAGGTGATTAAGTGATTAGGTAACAGTAGTGTCCCAACGTTTTCACGAGGGCCAGTTATCAGTTGATGATCGAAATGTGGAAACGAGCGATTTTGTCTGGTTCGATTTGAATGTCGAGGTGCAGTGAGTAGGTTGGGGTGAGCTTGCGAACCCCAACGCGCGACCGCTGCAAATACTCGGAGTTTTCCACTCTACACTCTACTACTTTGCACCGGGTTCAGCGTTGGGGTTCCTTCGTCACCCCAACCTACGTATTGAAAAACGTTGGGACACTACTGATTAGGTAATTGGAGTGACTGAGTGACTGAGTGATTGAGTCGCAGGCGTCATTCCGTACCTAATCACCCAATTACTTAATTACTCGATCCCCAAAAGCAGGCACGCCAGAAAAAGAACCCCATGTTCAATAAAGTATTGGTAGCCAACCGCGGTGCCGTCGCCGCCCGTGTGCTGCGCGCGCTGAATGCGATGAACATTCCCGCGGTAGCCGTGTATTCCGCAGCCGATGCCGGTGCGCCATATCTGGAATTGGCCGGCGAAACGTATGCCATCGGCCCTGCACCCGCGCGCGAAAGTTATCTCAACCAGGATGTCATCATCGACGTCCTGCGCAAGTCCGGCGCCGACGGCCTGCATCCCGGTTACGGTTTCCTGTCGGAGAATGCCGCTTTCGCGCAGAAAGTGATCGACGCTGGCGCG
The DNA here is from genome assembly GCA_031404395.1 of Betaproteobacteria bacterium. Lineage (GTDB taxonomy): Bacteria > Pseudomonadota > Gammaproteobacteria > Burkholderiales > SG8-41. The sequence continues at coordinate 378 of JANNHN010000352.1, read as the reverse complement.
CAGTTCATCGGGCCGTCGCCGAAATGGATAGATGCCATGGGCCACAAGACCCGTGCCCGCGATATCGCCGCGCAGTACGGCATGCCCATGTCGCAGGGTTCCGGCGTGCTGCCCGACGACAACGACGCCATTCTCGCCGCCGCGCGCAAGATCGGTTTCCCGGTGCTGGTCAAACCCGCCGGCGGCGGCGGCGGCATCGGTATGCTGCCGGCCAAAGACGAATCTGAACTGCTGGGTGCGGTCGAACGGTCACGCTCGATGGCCACCCGCGGCTTTGGCACCGCCGAGGTTTATCTTGAAAAACTGATCGCACGACCGCGCCATGTCGAGTTTCAGATTCTCGGTGACACCCACGGCAGCGCCATGCATTTGTTCGAG
>JANNHN010000351.1:0-7851 GCA_031404395.1 Betaproteobacteria bacterium | reverse complement strand
CTGGCCGAGAGTTATTACGCCGGGCGCGAAGGCGCCGATCAGGATTTTGTCAAAGCCGCAGAATGGTTCCGCCGCCTCGCACGGCTCGGCGACCCGCGCTCACAAACCAGCCTCGGCCTGATGTACGCGCGCGGCTATGGCGTCGCGAAAAACCTTGCCGAAGCGCACCGCTGGTGGAATTTCGCCGCCATGCAGAACGATCCCGGTGCGCAATACAACCTCGGCCTGACTTATGTGCAGGGCGAAGGCGTCGCCGTCGATCACGCGCGTGCCGCGCGCTGGTTCCGCGAAGCCGCGCGCCGCGGCCATGTGCAGGCCCAGTACAACCTGGGACTGCTGCTGCACGAAGGCAAAGGCGTAGCGCGCGATCCGCAGGAAGCCTATTACTGGATCAAGGTGGCGGCGCTGCAAGGCGACGAGCGAGCGCTGCAGAATCTGGCCGGGATAACCGCTGACCTGTCCGAGGCGCAGAAGAATCAGGCCGACGCGCAGGCCGCGGCGTGGATGGAGCAAGTCAAGAAAATGCAGCAGCAATGAGTCTGGATGCCGCAAACGGTTTGCCTGAACAACGCATACTCCGCACTGCGGCAGAGCCCTGCACGGTTATCACCGACCGCGATGTGCATCATCGACTGACCCATGATCCGCGGGGCTATTTCCGGCACATGAAAGAAGGCCTGCAGGCCATCGCAAATGGCGCGGTCACGGTTGATATGCCACCGAAACAGGTCTTTGCCGATCCCGATGGCGCGTCGGATTTCCGCGTGATGCCTTGCGTGACCCGCAGCGCAACCGGGACGGTCAAAACCGTGAAGCTGGTCGGCACTAACGTTCTGCAACGCGCCGTTCCCGACCAGATCACCGTCGGCAAAGCGCTGGTCATCGACCCGCTGGAAAACTACATCACCCATATCGTCGATGCCTGCCTGCTGTCATCCGCACGAACCGGCCTGTGCGCCGCGCTGGCTATCCAGCTGCTTGCGACGCGGCATGACCGCGTCACCGTGATCGGCAGCGGTCGCGTCGGATATTACGCGGCGTTTTATGCAGCCGCGGTCTGCGGCGTCCGCCAGGTGGTGTTCGCCGATACCGACACCCGGAAAGCCGCAGATGCAGCCGCGGCGCTGAGCGCACATTTCCCGGAAGTGGAGTGTCGCGCCATGCCGCTGGAGCAGTTGCCGCCGACTGATGTTGCCGTGCTGGCCACCACCAGCGCGCAGCCGGTATGCAGTCCTCCGGCGTGGAATGCGTGCCTGGTCATCAGTCTGGGCGCTGATATCGACCAGCAAAGTGAGCTCGATGCGTCCTGGGCCGCGGCGGCAGACATCTATGTTGACACGATGGATACCACGCGCTTCGGCGACTTGAAGGCATGGATCGCACAGGGCAGGCTCCATCCCGGAGCAATCAGGGAATTCATTGCGGTGATTAAAAGCGGCGCTGCAGCCGGCGATCGCTGCAAACTATTTGTGTCCACCGGATCAGCACTGTTTGACAATCTGACGCTGGGCTATCTGCTGCGGCATCCGGCGTAGATTGCGCGGCTCAGCTCAAATCACCTCGCAAATAAAATCCTCATACTTGCCGCCAACCGAGCGCGGGATTTCCGCCAGTCGCACCAGCGTCATCCGGTAGGCGCAGCCCAGCGAATCCTCGAGAACCGCAAATAACCGGTGAGTCTCGTCGGCGGTCAGTTCCCGCGGCGCAACGATGCGCAGCTCGACATTGTCGCGGTCTTTCTGCACCAGCTGAATCTGCTTGATGGGGGCAATCTCCCGCCACAACTCCGAAGCAAAGCTGGGCCAGTAACGTCCGCCGCCAGGCCGCACCAGCATATTGCGCTGGCGGCCGACGATACGCCGCAGCACCGGCAAACCCCTGCCGCAATGGCAGGACTTCCCCACTTCGGCAAAGTCCCCGCTGGCATAGCGCAACAGCGGCATCGCAAAGTTGTGTAAAGTCGATACAACGATCTGCCCGATCGTCCCGGGTTCACAAGGCCTGCCCGCTTCGTCCAGCACCTCCACAATCAGACTCTCCGCCTGTACATGGTAATGCTCACAGGCCGGGCACTGCAGGGCGATATAGCCAAGTTCTTCGGAACTGTAGCTGTCGATCAGTTCCACACCCCAGGCCTCACGCACAATTTCGCGGCACTCAGGGCGCAGCATCTCACCATAGGTACGTACCTGTTTCAGCTGCTGTGGTCGCTCACCCAACTCAAGACTGCGCGCTGCCAACGCCTGGACATTTGTGGCAAGCGAAAGCAGGTAATCCGGATTTTCGCGTGTGAGCCAGTACACCTGCTCGTCAAGATCAGCAGACATATTGCGTACTACCGATGGCCCTGTCCGGAACGCCGCGGTTGCAGCGCCCCAGCCAGCATATTCGGCATTTGTCGTCCTGGTACGAATCGCCGCCAGCTTGCCCCGCAGATCGCGCCCATGCCACAGGTGATCTCGCAGCAACAGTGCCTGCCAAAGCAGCTGTGTCCATGACGAGCCCACGGTCACCAGCGGCCGGCCTGTGGAACCTGAAGATTCCGTCCTGACCAGCGCGCCATGTTCTCGCGGCGGTGCCGCGCTGTGCATGGCATCGCCTGCCTGCTGCACAGTACTGCGGGTAATGACAGGCAACTCACGGTAACGATTCCAGTCCGTCACATCAGCCGCGGCCCACCCCGCCAACTGCTGCTGATAAAACGGCACCGTGGCCAGCGCATGCCTGAAAATCTGTGCGAACTGCTGCAACTGCATCGCGGCGATCTGTGCCGGCGGCCACCATTGTGTTTGCCCGAACTGGTATTGCAGGGCCAGCATCCGCGCCGACGCGTCGTCGGGAAAAGCCGGCCATACTGCGCCGGCGCAGATCGAGCGCGGCACATGCAACGTACTGTTCATGCCGGCAACTCGGAGCGGAAATCCTCGAATTTCCCGCTCTCCGCGCGCGAGATCCTGTCGCGATACACAAAAAACACCCTGAAAGTGTGCCCCAGATTCCTGAGGATCAGCGTACGCAGCGCCTCTTCTTCGGCGACGGTCATCGGGCGCGCAACCACCAGGGAAACCTCGATGTCCTCAAGACTTTTTTGCACAACCTGAAATTGGCGTACTGCCTCGAAATTGCCGAACTGGTATTCACCGAAGCGCGGGTAGCGCATGCCGCCGCCGGGAAGGCGCAGCATGTTGCGCACGCGGCCGAGTATCCGCCGGATCACCGGCAAGCCGCGGCCGCAGTCGCAAGGTGCACCGGCTTCCGCGTAATCGCCGATTTCATAACGGATCAGCGGCGTCGCAAAATTATGCAGCGGCGTGATGACGACGCGGCCCAGTTCGCCCGGCTCGCAGGGCCGCCCCTCGGGATTCAGCAGTTCCAGATACACGCCCTCAGCCTGCACATGATAGTGCTCGTGCTGCGGGCATTGCAGCGCAAGATACCCGCCTTCCCTGCATGAATACATGTCCGTCACCGGGACGCCCCAGGCTTCGCGAATGATGGCCCGCGCATCCGGATGCAGCGCTTCGCCGTAGGTGCGCACCTCGCGCAAGCGCTGCGGGCGCAACCCCTGCCCGCCGCAATATCGCGCGAGTTCCTGCACATTGGAGGCAATGCTGATCAGGTAATCCGGATCTTCCCGCAGCAGCCATTGTGCCTGCCCCTCCATCGACAGCTCGGTATTGGTCATGATCATGGGACCCGTGCGAAACGCGGAATCCGTTGAGGGACCCCAGCCAGGTGCTGCGCCCGGCTGGACCCGCCCGCGGATGGCGGCCAGCTTTGCTGAAAATTCACGGCGCTGCCACAGATGCTCCCGCAAAGTGAAGGCATGCCAGAACGCTTCAGTCAGCTCACTGGTCAGAAAACGAATCGGCTGCCCGGTGGATCCCGATGTCTGACCTTCCTGCGTGCGTCCATGATCCGCAGGCACTGAACTGCTGGTCAGCGCGCGATGGTTTTCCTGGATATCACTGCGTCGCAGCAGCGGGATGCTGCGAAACGAATCCACGTCGAGTGGAGCACCGACAGCACCCGCCAGGCGGTCGCGGTAGAACGGCACCGTGGTCTGCGCATGACGCAGCAAAACCGACAGTTGTGCAAACTGCGCCGCGCGCAATGCATCAGGAGTCAGGCGTTCACTTTGCGCGAACTGGTACTGTAGCGCCAGCATGCGCGCCCCCTCGGTAGTGGGCACCGCGGGCCAGACTGCACCGGGCAGCGCACTGACGGGCAAGGCGGTATGCGCCAGCGGATGCATTGTGCAGCGTCTCCCCGTCAGCAGCGGAAGCCTAAAATATAAATAAAAACAACAGGTTACTTATTACAGACGATCAACATCAGCCGTCAACGACGCAATCGACGAAGTAACGCAACTTCCCGTCGCCATTGGCGGTCACCAGACCGTGGATATCGCTGTCGAAACCGGGGAACTGCTGGTTGAACATGCGCGCGAACTGCAGGTAACGCACGATGGTGCTGTTGAAGCGCTCGCCCGGGATCAGCAGCGGTATGCCCGGCGGATACGGCGTCAGTAGCACGCTGGTGACGCGGCCTTCGAGTTTGTCGATCTCGACGCGCTCGATCTTGCGATGCGCCATGCGCGCCCAGGCTTCCGCGGGCGGCATCGCCGGCTGCATGTCCGACAGATACATCTCGGTGGTCAGCCGTGCAATATCATTCGCCTTATAGACGCCGTGGATCTGCTCGCACAGATCTTTCAGACCGATTTTCTCGTAGAGCGGATATTTGACGATGAATTCCGGCAACACGCGCCACAGCGGCCGGTTGTTGTCATAATCGTCCTTGAACTGCTGTAGTTCCGTGACCATCGTGTTCCAGCGGCCCTTGGTAATGCCGATGGTAAACATGATGAAAAACGAATTAAGCCCGGTCTTCTCGACGATGATGCCGTGCTCGGCGAGGTACTTGGTAACCACCACCGCCGGGATACCGCTCTTGGCGAAACGCCCGGTCACATCCAGCCCCGGGGTGATTACCGTAGCCTTGATCGGGTCGAGCATGTTGAAACCCGGCGCGAGGTTGCCGAAGCCGTGCCAGCGCTCCGCGGGCCGCAGCATCCAGTCGTCGCGGTTGCCCATGCCCTCGGCGGCAAGCCGCTCCGGCCCCCACACCTTGAACCACCAGTCCTTGCCGAGTTCGGCATCGACCTTGCGCATTGCCCGGCGGAAATCGAGTGCTTCCATGATCGATTCCTCGACCAGCGCAGGGCCGCCCGGCGGCTCCATCATCGCCGCCGCCACGTCGCAGGACGCGATGATTGCGTACTGCGGCGAGGTCGAGGTGTGCATCAGGTAAGCCTCGTTGAACGTATCGTAATCAAGTTTGCGCGTTTCGCTGTCCTGCACCAGGATCTGCGAGGCCTGCGACAGGCCCGCCAGCAGCTTGTGCGTCGATTGTGTTGAAAACACCACCGACTCCTTGGTCCGCGGCCGGTCGCGGCCGATCGCATGCATGCCGTGGTAGAACGGGTGGAAGGTCGCGTGCGGCAGCCAGGCTTCGTCGAAATGCAGCGTGTCGATCCTGCCGTCGAGCATTTCCTTGATGGTGTCAACGTTGTAGAGAATGCCGTCGTAGGTGCTCTGGGTAATCGTCAGGATGCGCGGCTTGGAGGTCGATTTGGCCGCGAACGGGTTGGCACGGATTTTTTTCTCGATGTTCTCCCAGCGGAACTCCTCCAGCGGGATCGGGCCGATGATGCCGAAGTGGTTCCGGGTCGGCATCAGGAACACCGGCACCGCGCCGGTCATGGTGATCGCATGCAGGATCGATACATGACAATTGCGGTCGACGATCACCACGTCGCCCGGTGCCACCGTCGAGTGCCACACCATCTTGTTCGACGTCGAAGTGCCGTTGGTGACGAAGAACAGATGATCGCAGTTGAAAATGCGTGCGGCGTTGCGCTCGGACGCCGCCACCGGCCCCGAATGGTCAAGCAACTGGCCCAGTTCGTCCACCGCGTTGCAGACGTCGGCGCGCAGCAGGTTCTCGCCAAAAAACTGGTGGAACATCTGGCCGACGGGGCTTTTCAGGAAAGCCACGCCGCCGGAATGCCCGGGGCAGTGCCAGGAGTACGATCCGTCCTGCGCGTAATGCGTCAGCGCGCGGAAAAACGGCGGCGCCAGGCTGTCGAGGTAGGCCTTGGACTCACGCACAATGTAACGGGCGACGAATTCCGGCGTGTCCTCGAACATGTGGATGAAGCCATGCAGCTCGCGCAGCACGTCGTTCGGGATGTGCCGCGAGGTCTGGGTCTCGCCATAGAGAAAGATCGGGATGTCGGCATTGCGGAAGCGGATCGCCTTGACGAATGTGCGCAACTCGCTGATGGTCGATGCCAGTTCCTGCTCCGAAAAATCATCGTCATCGACCGACAGGATGAAAGCCGAGGCGCGCGACTGCTGCTGGGCAAAGGATGACAGATCGCCGTAGCTGGTGACACCGAGCACTTCCAGCCCCTCTTCCTCGAGCGCCTTGGCCAGCGCGCGGATGCCGAGCCCGCTCGTGTTTTCCGAGCGGAAGTCTTCGTCGATGATGATGACCGGAAAACGGAAGCGCATGGTGTGCCTATCTTAAACTGGAATTCCGTGGGAAGAGTTGACCTGTGCGATTTTGAGTCGCCTGAAAATGCAAAAACTTCTCAACCTTCCCTCATCCCAACCCTTCCCCCGGAGGGGGAAGGGCTTTGCATCCCTCCCCCTCCGGGGGAGGGAACGAGGGTGAGGGAGAAAAGCGGAGAATATGCCGGAACATTTATCAAAAAACCTGATACAACCCGTCAGGTATTTTTGACGACAATTTTCGGAAACGCCGCGGAGTGGTCCTGCTGCTTCTCGGCAATCTTCACCGCGACGCGACGCGCGATCTGCCGGTATATATCCGCCACCCGGCCATCGGGATCGGCCACCACGGTCGGCTTGCCGGAATCCGCCTGTTTGCGGATATTGATGTCCAGCGGCAGCGAGCCCAGCAGTTCGACGTTGTAATCGGTGCCCATGCGGCTGCCGCCGCCTTCGCCGAAGATGTGTTCCTCGTGGCCGCACTTCGAGCAGATGTGCAGCGACATGTTTTCGACGATGCCGAGGATGGGAATGCCCACCTTCTCGAACATCTTCAGGCCCTTGCGCGCATCGATCAGCGCAATGTCCTGCGGCGTGGTGACGATCACCGCACCGGTGACCGGCACCCGCTGCGCCAGCGTCAGCTGGATGTCGCCCGTGCCCGGTGGCAGATCGACGACGAGGTAATCGACATCACGCCATTTGGTTTCATTCACCAGCTGCTCCAGCGCCTGGGTCACCATCGGCCCGCGCCATACCATCGGCGTCTCGGTGTCGATCAGAAAGCCGATCGACATCGCCTGCAGGCCGTGGGCTTCCATCGGCTCCAGCGACTTGCCGTCTTTCGATTCCGGGCGACCGGCGATGCCCAGCATCATCGGTTGCGACGGGCCATAGATGTCGGCGTCGAGTATGCCGACGCTGGCGCCTGGCTCGGGCAGCGCCAGCGCCAGATTCAGCGCGGTGGTGCTTTTGCCGACGCCGCCCGTGCCGGAGGCGATGGCGATGATGTTCTTCACGCCGGGAATCAGTTTCACGCCGCGCTGCACCGCGTGTGACACGATTTTCGTGGTCACATTGACATTGACACTGCCTACGCCGGGCAGCGTTTTCAGTTTGGCGGTGATTTCCTTGCGGATCGGTTCAATCTGGCTTTTCGACGGATAGCCCAGCAGGATGTCCAGCGCGACGTTGTTGCCGTCAATCCTGATGTTTTTGGCCGCTTTGCCGGTCACGTAATCGGTTTTCGTGTTCGGATCAGTCAACTGCTTCA
>JANNHN010000350.1:0-6268 GCA_031404395.1 Betaproteobacteria bacterium | reverse complement strand
AATGACATCCTGCTTGGTGCTGCCGGCGTCGGTCACCACCGCGTGCGGCGGCAACGCCGGCGCAATGCGTGCAAAAACGCCGGGCATCTGTCCGACCGGCACGCCGACCAGCACCAGATCCGCATCAATCACGGCCTGCGCCGCATCAGTCTCCGCGCGGTCGATGATGCCGCGACGCAGCGCCACCTGCAGATTTTTGCGACTGCGACCAACGCCGACCACCTGTTTGACGATGCGCGCTTTTTTCAACGCGAGCGCAAACGAGCCGCCGATCAGGCCGACACCGATGATGACGAGTTTATTGATGCGTAATTTGGCCGGCATGAAAATTCCGTGTGGACAGTCTGCGCAAGATCATTACCTTACTTGATTCCCGCGCCGACGCAACCGCGCCGGTGTTTACGCGGTGAGCGCCTGCCGCAGCGCGCCGAGAAAGCGCGCATTCTCGGATTCGAGTCCGATCGATACCCGCAGATGATCCGGCATGCCGTAATTGGCGATGGGCCGCACGATGACGCCGGACTTGAGCATTTTCCGGAACACTGCCGCGGCGCCCGGCACCCTGAAAGTGACGAAATTGCCGTACGACGGAATGTGCGCCAGTCCCTGCCGCTGCAGGCCGGCAACGATCTGCTGCATGCCGCGGCGGTTGAGCTCGTAACTCTCGCGCATGAAAGCCTCGTCATCGAGCGCCGCTGCAGCCGCTGCCAGCGACAGGCTGTTGACATTGAACGGCTGGCGCACGCGGTTCATCAGATCGGCGACGCCGGGTGCGGCCAGCGCATAACCCACGCGCAGGCCGGCAAGACCGTACACTTTGGAGAAAGTGCGGGTAATGACCAGATTCGGATATTTTTTCAGCCAGGCTATGCTGTCGTAGCGGAATTGCGGCTCCAGATACTCGTTGTACGCCTCGTCAAGCACCACCAGTACATGCTGCGGCAGGCCCGCGATGAACGCCTCCAGCGCGGCGCCAGAGACGTAAGTGCCAGTGGGATTGTTGGGATTGGCCACGAAAACAATGCGCGTGTCCGGCCGCACGGCACGGCTCATCGCCGCCAGATCGTGGCCATACTCGCGCGCCGGTACCGCAATGCCCTGCGCCCCCATCGCCTGCACCGCCAGCGGGTACACCGCAAAAGCATGCTGCGAATAGAGGGCCGACAAGCCCGGTGTCAGGAACGAACGCGCCGCCAGCTCCAGCACATCGTTGGAGCCATTGCCGAGCACAATATTTTCCGGATCAACGCCGAAGCGTCGCGACAACGCCCGCTTCAGTTCAAAACCATTGCCGTCGGGGTAACGCGCCAGCCCGTCGAGCACGGCGCGTATTGCCCGCGCCGCCTTGGGACTGACGCCCAGCGGGTTCTCGTTCGACGCCAGTTTGACGATGGTCGATTCTTCAAGACCCAGCTCGCGCGCCAGCTCGGAAGTCGGCTTGCCCGGTTGATAGGGTGCTATGGCCTGGATGTATCCAGGCGCAAGATCACAGGCGCTCATGCTATTATTACCAATTAAAACAATCGCTTATAGTTATTATTTGAATTGATTCTTGAAGTGCTCTTAACGCGCCGCCGGATAGGAACCCAGCACTTTCAGGAACGACGTCTTGCGCGCCAATGCAGTCAGCGCCCGGCTCACCCGCGGTTCCTGCCGGTGACCCTCGATATCCACATAGAACACGTATTCCCACAGCCCGGTGCGTGCCGGGCGCGACTCCAGCCGCGTCATGCTCACGCCATGACGCGCCAGCGGCGTCAGCAGATCGTGGACAGCCCCCGGTACGTTGCGCGTCGAGAGCACCAGCGAAGTCTTGTCGCGACCCGACGGCGCCGCATCTTCGGCACCGATTACCACAAAACGCGTGGTGTTTTTGGAATCGTCTTCGATATTGCGCGCCAGCAGATGGAGCCCGTACAGCGCCGCCGCGGTACGGCTGGCAACCGCCGCCGACCGCCGGTCCTTGCTGGCGAGCCGCGCCGCTTCGGCGTTGCTGACCACGGCTATGCGCTCGGCCTGCGGCAGATTGCGCGACAGCCATTGCTGGCATTGCGCCAGACTCTGGGTATGCGAATACACCGTGCGGATGGCGTCGCGCCGGTGGACAGTACTCATCAGACACTGGCGTACCGGCAGCATGACTTCACCGCAGATGCGCGCCTGCGTATTCAGCAGCAGATCCAGCGTACGGCCCACCGCGCCTTCGGTGGAATTTTCCACCGGCACCACCCCATAACCGGCCGCGCCGGTTTCCACCGCGCGAAATACCTCATCAATGGTGGCATGCGATTGCGAATCCGTGGCCGATCCGAAATGTTTGACTACGGCTTCCTGGCTGAAAGTGCCCGCCGGTCCCAGATACGCCACCGCGAGCTGGTCTTCCAGCGCACGGCAGGCCGACATGATTTCAATAAACAGGCTACTCAAAGCAGCGCCGGACAGCGGACCCTTGTTGAGTTCGCGCACCCGGCGCAAGACCTGCGCCTCCCGTTCCGGTTTGTAGGCCGCCGCCCCGCCCTTGGCCTGCCACGCACGCTGCGCCAGTTGCGCCCGCGACGACAGCAACTGCACCAGCCGCGCATCCAGTGCGTCGATCTTGCGGCGGATATCGCTCAGGGAGTCAGCCATGGGCGCGCAGTCATGAAGATGAAACTCAGTTTACGGGCAGATATCTTACAGCCAGCACGCCGTTGATTGCCGCCAATTCGGCAATCAACGATTCCGGAACGGCACTATCGACGTCAACCAGCGTGTAGGCAAGATCGCCGCGCGATTTGTTCAGCATATTGTGTATGTTCAGTCCGGCCTTTGCCATCGTCGTGGATATCTGTCCCAGCATATTCGGCACATTGGCATTGGCAATAGCCACGCGATAGACCGATTCACGGTTCATGACCGCATCGGCAAAATTGACGGCGTTGCGAATATTGCCGTTCTCAAGAAAATCGCGCACCTGGTCGGCCACCATCACCGCGCAATTGTCTTCCGCCTCACCGGTCGATGCGCCCAGATGCGGCAACGTGATGACCTGCGGATGACCCGACAGTTTTTGCGCCGGAAAATCGCAAACGTAAGTACGCAACAGTTTTGCCGCCAGCGCTTCCAGCACGGCATCGTTATCGACAATGCCTTCGCGTGAAAAATTGAGCAGCACCGCGCCCTTCTTCAGCAACTGCACACGCTTTGCATTGACCAGGCCGCGTGTCGCCGGCACCAGCGGCACGTGCAACGTGACGAAGTCAGCCGCCTTCAGCACTTCCTCGATGCTGTGCGCCTTGCGCACTTGCGCCGGCAGGCTCCACGCCGCATCGACCGTGATTTCCGGATCGTAGCCGAGCACGTCCATGCCAAGCTTGATGGCAGCATCCGCCACCAGGCTGCCGATCTTGCCCAGACCGATGACGCCCAGCGTACGCCCCGGCAGTTCGATACCGGCAAACTGTTTCTTGCCGTCTTCAACCAGCTTGTGCAATGTCTGATCGTCGCCTTTCAAACCGTCGACGAAACGCGCTGCCGGCAACAGGTTGCGTGCCGCCATCAGCAACGCAGCTATGACCAGTTCCTTGACGGCATTGGCGTTCGCCCCCGGCGCGTTGAACACCGGCACGCCGCGCTTGTTCATGATTTCGACCGGAATGTTGTTGGTGCCCGCGCCGGCGCGGCCGATGGCTCTGACGCTCGCCGGAATTTCCATCTTGTGCATGTCGTGCGAGCGCACCAGGATTGCATCCGGCGCCACGGTGTCGGGGCCGACGCGATAACGTTCCGCGGGGAAACGCTGCAGACCAACGCCGGCAATGGCATTCAGTGTCAGTATTTTCAGTGGTTCTTGCATTTTTCCGGAATCACCCATTTTTACGTTCGAATTCGCGCATGAACTGCACCAGCGCCTGCACGCCCTCAATCGGCATCGCGTTGTAAACAGAGGCGCGCATGCCGCCGACCGAGCGATGGCCCTTCAATTGCGTAAGACCATGAGCCTTGGTTTCCTTGAGAAACACCTCATCCAGCGCAGCGTTGCGCAGCGTGAACGGGATATTCATCAGTGAACGGTCATCTCTGGCTACCGGTGAATGATAAAACTCGGTTTGGTCGAAATAGTCATAGAGCAGCGCCGCTTTCGCGCGGTTAACCTTCTCCATCTTGCTCACGCCGCCCAGTTTCTTCAGCCACTGGAATACCAGTCCCGCCACATAGATACCGTAAGTCGCGGGCGTGTTCGACATCGAATCGTTGTCGGCCTGCACCTTGTAATCAAATACCGTCGGCGTGGTGGGCAACGCCTGGCCGAGCAGGTCATCGCGCACGATGACAATAGTCAGGCCCGCCGGGCCGATGTTTTTCTGCGCACCGGCATAAATCAGCCCGTAACGTGACACATCCATCGGCCGCGACAGGATATGCGAGGACATGTCGGCGACCAGCAGCACGTTGCCGGTATCCGGCACCCAGTGGAACTCGACGCCGCCGATGGTTTCGTTCGATGTGATATGCACATAAGCGGCTTCCGGATCAAGCTGCCATTGCGCCTGCTTCGGCACATGGTTGAAATTAGCGCTCTCGGAACTTGCCGCCACGTTGACCTTGCAGTATTTCTTCGCCTCGCTGATGGCTTTTTTCGACCACTGCCCCGTGTTGACGTAATCGGCTTTGGTCTTGCCGCGCAGCAGGTTCATCGGCACCACCGCAAACTGCGCCGACGCTCCGCCCTGCAGGAACAGCACTTTGTAGTTGGCGGGAATGTTCATCAGTTCGCGCAAATCGGCCTCGGCCTGCGCGTGGATCGCAATGAATTCCTTGCCGCGGTGACTCATTTCCATGACGGACATGCCGCTGCCGTGCCAGTCGAGCATCTCTGCCGCTGCCTGCTCCAATACTGGTTCCGGCAATACTGCCGGCCCCGCGCTGAAATTGAATATTCGTGCCATGTTCTAGGATTGAGGATTGAGGAATGTGGATTGAGAACTTAAGGTAGTAAGGTTTTGGCGCTGAGGATTGAGTATCCATTGTGGTTCACTTACTCCCTACTCCTCACTCCTCGCCATCGTCCGTTTCGACTTCGACAATGGTTTCCATGCCGACCAGCAGTTCGCCTTCATCGAGGTTGATCAGCCGCACACCCTGCGTTGACCGGCCTTGCTCGCGCACTTCGGACACCCGCGTACGGATCAGCACGCCGCCTGTGGTGATCAACATGATCTCGTCTTCCCTGGTCACCAGTTGCGCTCCGATGAGCTTGCCGTTGCGGTCGCTGGCCTGGATCGCGATCATGCCCTGCGTACCGCGGCCGTGACGCGTGTATTCAGACACCGGCGTGCGCTTGCCATAACCGAACTCGGTTGCCGTCAGCACCGATTGGGTTTCCTCGCCGGCAGTGAGCAGCGATATAACCTTTTGTTTTAATTGAAGTTTCATCCCACGTACGCCGGCCGCTGCGCGCCCCATGGCGCGCACTGCGCCTTCGCTGAAACGCACCGCCTTGCCGGCATCCGAGAACAGCATGACATCCTGCTTGCCATCGGTAATGGCTACGCCGATCAGATAGTCGCCATCGTCGAGATTGACCGCGATGATGCCCTTGGCCATCGGCCGCGAGAACGCCGACAGTGCAGTCTTCTTGACCGTTCCGGTCGAAGTCGCCATGAACACAAAATGATTGTCGTCGAAATCCTTGACCGGCAGGATCGCGGTGATTTTTTCGTGCTCCATCAGCGGCACCAGATTGATGATGGGCTTGCCACGCGACGAACGGCTGCCCTGCGGCACTTCGTACACCTTGATCCAGTACACCCGCCCGCGGTTCGAGAAACACAATATGTAATCGTGGGTGTTGGCGATGAACAGCTTCTCGACGAAATCATCGTCTTTGGTCGTCGTTGCCTGCTTGCCGCGGCCGCCACGCTTCTGCGCGCGGTAATCCGCCACCGGCTGGGATTTCATGTAACCGCTGTGCGACAGCGTGACCACCACGTCTTCGGGCTGGATCAGATCCTCAGTACTCAGATTCTCGGTCTTGATGACGATTTCGCTGCGACGCTCGTCGCCGTACTGCTTTTTGACCTCGACCAGTTCCTGCGCGATGATTTGGGTCACGCGCACCGACTTGTCGAGGATATCGAGCAAATCGGTAATCTTGTCCATCGTTTCGCGATATTCAGCAACAATTTTGTCCTGCTCGAGCGCGGTCAGGCGTTGCAGGCGCAGTTCGAGGATCTGCTGGGCCTGTGCTTCAGACAGTTTGTAGCCTTTTTTCTGCAAACCGAATTCG
>JANNHN010000349.1:0-4730 GCA_031404395.1 Betaproteobacteria bacterium | reverse complement strand
TATCGGCACGCCGCCCGGCGACCCGGCCACCAGCACCAGCCGCACCGGGGCGCGCGCCGCATGCTCGAACGCGAAGGTCGGCGCCATGCTCGAGCGTGGTCGCTTGCCGGGCTCGGCGCGGTTCGCTGCGGTAGCGCCGTCGGCCGTGCGCGGCGCGAAGCTGAAGCCGCCGCGCGAGACGATGCCGGTCATGCGTTTCGCGGTCATCGGAATGTAGGGCAGGCGCACGCCGGCATGCACCGTAAAATAATCCACGCCCTGCTCGCACTGTTCGACCAGTGTGTCGCGGTAAATTTCCCAGGTCAGTTCCTCGGCCTTGCCGTCAACCTTCTCCAGTGCCTGGTAAATCGGCACCGTACCGATGGGCACCGGCGAATTGCGGATGATCCATTCCCGTGTTTCGTGGATATGCTGGCCGGTGGACAGATCCATCACCGTGTCACCGCCCCAGCGGATGGACCAGGTCATTTTTTCGACTTCTTCCTGAATGCCGGAGGAGATTGCCGAGTTGCCGATGTTGGCGTTGATCTTCACCAGAAAATTGCGGCCGATGATCATCGGCTCGATTTCCGGATGATTGATGTTGACCGGGATGATGGCGCGACCGCGCGCCACTTCGTCGCGTACAAATTCCGGCGTGATGATTTTCGGAATGCTCGCGCCGAAATGCTGACCCGGGTGCTGCCGCGTGATCAGTTCACTCAATCCTTCGCGGCGCTGATTCTCGCGAATGGCGATGTATTCCATTTCCGGCGTGATGATGCCTTTGCGCGCGTAATGCATCTGCGACACATTCATGCCGGCTTTGGCGCGGCGCGGCTGGCGCGCCAGATTGAAGCGCAGGCCGGCGAGCTTGGGGTCTTCCAGCCGTTCGCGACCGTAACGCGACGTCGGCCCGGTCAGTGCCTCGGTATCGCCGCGCGCTTCGATCCACGATTGGCGCAGCGCTGCGAGACCGGAGCGGATATCGATTTTCACATCGGGATCGGTGTAGGGGCCGGAGGTGTCATACACCAGGATCGGCGGATTCTTCTCCGCGCCCATCGAAGCCGGGGTATCGGACTGGGTGATTTCACGCATGGGCACGCGCACGCCGGCTTGCGTACCGCTGATGTAAACCTTGCGCGAGTTGGGTAACGGTTTGACCGCGCCCGCATCAACTTGGGCAGTGGCACTCAGAAACTTGGGATTGGCATTCATGCTTCGCTCCAGAGGACATACCGGCAGGAGCGGAGCGGAGGTTAATAAAACCGGAACCTCCACGCTTCCCTACGACGGCATTATCCGTATCAGGTTATGAGGGTTTGTCTCACCCGGCAGCAGTTGCTGCCAAGACCCCTACGTGTGGTGTTGACGCTAATAGAATTATGGGATAATTGCAAGCCTGCAGATGCCCTGATTGCGGCACCAAAACTCCTTTCCCGACAAGTATTTATCCTCATGTTGATCTGCTCATGACCATCCTTGCCAAGGCGCCTGCGGCAATGCCCGGCCCGGATCTCGAGCGCGCCCGCTTCAACATGGTCGAACAGCAGATCCGTCCCTGGGAAGTGCTCGATCCGGCGGTACTCGATCTGCTGCTCCACGTGCATCGTGAGGATTTCGTTCCGGCAGAGCATCGCGCACTGGCTTTTGTCGACATGGAAATCCCCATCGGCCACGGCGCGGTCATGCTCTCCCCCAAACTCGAAGCGCGCATGCTGCAGGATGTATTTGTGCAGGCCGGCGACTCCGTTCTGGAGATTGGCACCGGCACCGGCCACATGACTGCGCTGCTCGCCAGTTTCGGCCGGCATGTCTATAGCGTCGATATCGTGCCCGAATTCACGCGCAGCGCGGCGACGCTGCTTGCCGCCCGCGGCATCACCAACGTCACGCTCGAAACCGGTGATGCCGCGCGCAGCTGGGACAAACACGGACCTTATGACGTCATCGTGTTGACGGGTTCGGTGCCGGTGCTGTCCGACGCGTTCGCCGCCGCACTCAACCCCGGCGGCCGGTTGATGGCGGTGATCGGCGAAGCACCGGTCATGCACATGCGGCTCATTACCTGCGCCCATGCCGGCGCGCACAACGCCGTAACCCTGTTCGAAACCTGCATCCCGCCGCTGAAAAACGCACCGCAACCGCAACGTTTCATTTTTTAACCGGTCGAAATGGTCATGCACCCATTCCTGCGCCGGATTCCCCTGGTCTTGCTTGCGCTGAGCGTACTGCCTGCCGCAGCCGCGGATCTACTCGACATCTACCGTCAGGCGCTGATTTCGGATCCGGTGTACAACGCGGCGCGCGCGAGCTGGAGCGCCGCACAGGAGAAACTGCCGCAGGGCCTGGCCGGCCTGCTGCCGCAGGCCACGCTTTCAGCATCCACCCAGCACAACGACCGCGACCTGACGTTCCGCGATCCGACACTCGCCGGCAGTCGCGCGCAATTCAATTCGCACGCGGCATCGGTTTCGGTCACCCAGCCGCTGTACCGCAGACAGAACTTTGTCACCTACGATCAGGGCAAGACGCAGGTAGCGCTTGCCGACGCGCAGTTGGCCTCCGTCGGGCAAGAACTGATCCTGCGTGTCGCGCAGGCGTATTTCGACATATTGCTGGCCCGCGACAACGTGGCCTTCACGCAAGCGCAGAAAACCGCCATCGGCCAGCAACTCGAACAGGCCAAACGCAATTTCGAAGTCGGCAACGCCACCATCACCGACACCCACGAAGCGCAGGCCCGCTACGATCTGGTGACTGCACAGGAAATCGCCGCAAGCAATGATCTCGAAGTCAAAAACCGCACGCTGGATCAACTGATCGGCCGCGCGGCGCCGGTGCTTGCCGCGCTGGGCCCGCGCTTCTCGCCGCTGCCGCCGAATCCGCAGGCCATGGACACCTGGGTTGAACTCGCGCGCACCACCGGACTGCAGGTGCGCATCGCGCAGGAAAACCTGACATTCTCGTCGCAGGAAGTGCAGCGCAATCGCGGCGCCCACCACCCGACCGTGGACGCTTTCGCCTCCGTCACCGATTCGGGCTCCGGCTCGGGCACGCAAGGCGGATCGGGATCCGACACCACCTCGAAGATCATCGGACTGCAACTGTCGATACCGCTGTATCAGGGCGGCGGCGTCAATTCGCGCGTGCGCGAAGCGCTCGCCAACGAGGAAAAAGCGCGGCAGGATCTGGAAAACGCGCGCCGCAGCGCGGAACTGGCTGCGCGCTCGGGTTATCTCGGCGTCACCAGCGGCATCGCGCAGGTGCGCGCGCTCGAAGCCGCGCTGGTGTCCAATCAGAGTTCGCTCGATTCCACCCGCCTCGGTCAGGAAGTCGGCGTGCGCACGCAGGTTGATGTGCTCAATGCGCAGCAGCAGTTGTTCAGCGCGCGGCGCGATCTGGCGCAGGCGCGTTACAACTACATACTCTCGCTGCTGCGCCTGCAGTCCGCCGCGGGCAAACTCACCGAGGCCGACCTGCAGCGCGTCAACGTGTGGCTGGACGGGAAATAAGGGCGCCTGACAAAATGAGCGGGGCCGCCGTTCATGGTTCGATGCTTCGTCAGGCTCAGCATCACCACGAACGGCCCTCAAAATGACCGTTCGCCCTGAGCTTGTCGAAGGGTGATCGGTCATTTTGTTAGGCTCGGCGGTTTCAATGACTAAGTGCAAAAAGCGCAGCATGATGCTGGCCGGATTCGCGCTGCAACTGCAACCCGCGGTGCCGGTAGAAAATACCGATCAACGCGTCGATGGCGTCATCACCGACCGCGCGGCTTATGGCGCTGCCGCAGGTGCATAAAATTAATAATTAAAACCAGTAGTGTCCCAACGTTTTTCAATACGCAGGTTGGGGTGACGAAGGAACCCCAACGCTGAACCTGAATTAAAACAACAGATTACAGTTACTTCCGGGGTTGGATCAAAGCCACAACACGTTGTGTCGCACCGCGATGCGCAGCAGCAAACGCCACACCCGCAGCGCCCATACGCACGCGCCGCGGCGCATCGGCCAGGAGTTGCAATGTTTGTACGACCGCAGCATCCATGGTCTCCACCCGCAACGCTGCGCCTGCCGCATACGCCGCATCGGCGGCATCGGCGAAGTTGTAGGTTGAGGGGCCGACGATCACCGGCTTCGCTGCCGCGCAGGGTTCGATCAGATTGTGCGCGCCGAAATCAAGAAAACTGCCGCCCATCAGCACCACATCGCTCAGCGCGTAATACACGGCCATCTCGCCCATGCTGTCGCCCAGCAATACCTGCGTATCGTTGGCGATGCTGAGTCCTGCGCTGCGGCGCTGCAGGCGCAATCCGCGCGCTGCGATCAACGCGGCAACGCTGTCGAAGCGCTGCGGATGGCGCGGCACGATCACCCACAACACGTCGCCCGCGCCGGCGCGCAGCACCGCATCCAGCAGCAATGCTTCTTCGCCCTCGCGCGTGCTCGCCACCAGCGCCACCGGCCGCGCATCGATGGCGGCGCGCCACGCGCGACCCCGCTCCAGCTGATCGGCAGGCGGGGCCAGATCGAACTTCAGATTACCCGTCACCGTCACCTGCGCGGCGCCCAGTGTTTGCAGGCGCGCCGCGTCGGCGGCGCTTTGCGCAGCAATCGCCGTGAATACGGCAAGCGCATCGCGCGCCAGTGCGCCGGTGCGCCGATAGCCGGCCAGAGACCGCTCCGACAATCGTGCATTGACCAGATACAGCGGTATGTCGCGGCGCGCTGCAGCGTGGAGGAGA
>JANNHN010000348.1:0-7551 GCA_031404395.1 Betaproteobacteria bacterium | reverse complement strand
TTATGGGACCGCCATTCAGCATCGCTTTGCCCGCCTCGATGGCAGCGGTCACCGTGTCCGCAAGAGTTGCAGCCAACCACACGGTGGGGCCGATCACCACGACGACCAGCAACAGCGTCATTGCCAGCGCCGCCAGCACAGGCCGGCCCCACAGGGCTTTGCGCAGACGCATGTACAGCTGCCAAGTTGCGGAACACACCACCGCAGCAAACAGGATAGCGGGAATAAAAGGATGCAGAACCAGATAGCAGCCCACAACGATGATCACCAGCGCAGCCAATTGAACGTACTGGCGCAGGAGCCGTTCAGCTGCACCAATTGATTCACCGGGAGGCGGGTTAATAGCGTCAATCATCATAAATACCAAGGCAGCACGCTATCGCTGCGGCAAATTTCCGCGACAACCTCAAGCGCAGGAACCAACTCGATCTGAAAATATTTTCAGACACCTGGAGTTACAGCGCGACGGTATGCCATATCCGCCGGGGATTCTGTGCGCTGGCACGCATAGCCCCGATTCAACGGGAGACGGCAGATCATGGGCGGCGCGATTCCCATGAAAATGCAGAATTATCTTTCTTATGTGTGCTGCCATACAGAATTTCCGGCGAATTGGAGCGATAGTTTTCCCCTGCCCGCCAGTTGACTCCTCCCCGACTCCGGTTGGCGGGTCGAGGCCCTCGGAACATGTTCATGTCCGAGGGCCTGTTTTTTTGTTCTCTGGACGCGGCAAAGCCCTTGCGTCCCGGATCAGTTGCCCGCAATCGCTGTCCTTTCCAGGACCGGGGTCTATCAACGGAATCAGCGCGAGCAGCGGATTGATCAGACCGAGCGCAAGCGCACCAATCCCGCGCGCAGCGACACGCGCCTTATCGACTTGCACGTCGGGTGCTGCAAAACTGCCACGAACATGGATCGGACTGCGCAGCGCCAGCGGACTGGTGTTCTTCGTTCTCTGATTGAGCGTCAAATCCAGTTTCTCGTGCGCCAGATCAATGCTGCCCGTGCCGACAATAGTGGTGACCTCGGTGTCAAAAATCAGCGCTTCTGCATGCATGTTGCCCTCCTTGACATCGAAATCGGCAACACCGCAACGCAACTTGACGAGCCTGTCGCCGGAGATTTTCAGTTCCAGTATTTCCCAAAGATGGAGACCTATTTTTTCCATCATCAATTTGCTGATCTCGCCACCGCTGATGACCAATCCCACCTTGCCATTGGAACTCGCCAGCATGCGCCCTACCGAATTGCCCTGTCCGGCAAGATCAAATTCACCATTGATCTGGCCGATGCTGGTTTTGCTCAGATCGACCGTCGGCAACAACCTGGAGATGAGAATTTTCCTTGCCTGCACCTGGGCACGTGCCTGGATAGGGTTCTTGCTTCCATCCAGAGAAATCACTGCCTTCAGTTGGCCGCCAGCCACGCCAAAATTGAGCGGATCGAGCTTCAGCACGGAATCCCGCAGACTCAAATGGGTAACCAGGTTTTCAAGCGGCAGTTCTTTGGCGTGGCGGATAGTCTTGGCACTCAGCTTAACCTCCGCATCCACGCTGTTCCAGCGATCCGTCTTGAATGGCGTGTCTGGCAACACGCGCGCTTGCGCAGACGCGGGTACGGATGCCTGAGACGCCGGCGGTGCCGCCTGTTTGGCGGCTTGCACGCTTCCGGGTCTCGCGCCAATTAACGGACCAAGATCCGCAAAATCGAGCACCCTGGAAAACAGATCTGCTTTCATTGCCGGACGTTTACCGCCGGTATCAACCTGCAATGCACCTGCGATGTCACTGTCGCCGATGCGACCCGAAAACTTCTGATAGCTCCAGGAGTTGCCAATATGCTGCAAATGCCCCTCAGTGGCGTAGGCGCGCGTCACCGGAAATGCGATCCCGAGCAATGGAAAGAGTTGATCGAGGCTGTCCCCGCTCAGGACAAGACGCATGTCCAGCGCCGAAAATTTGAGCAGACTGGTTACGGAACCGTCTGCACGCACGCGGGTGTGGCCTATGGTCGCGTCGATTTTCAGAGGATACGGGGTGCTTTCATCGCGTAGCGCCAGCACTGGCCCGCCACTGCCGCGAGCCTTGAGACTAAGTCCCTTGTATTGCCCGTGCGCGGCAAAGGTAACGCCTGCTGCCGATGGCTGAGTGCTTACTGTCGAGAGTTCAGAGCGTATGCTGGTTTTCTGCAGGACATTGTCGTAACCGAGCTTCCCCTGGTCGAGCGTCAAGCGATCAATCCGGATGCGCGCCCCTTCATCCTGTTGATTAACGTCCAGCAGCCAGTTCTTTCGGCCGTCGGCGCCTTGTTCCAGAAAGACCACGGGGCGTTTCAACCGCACCTCCGGAAGCACAATGTTTTGACGAAGCAGTTGCGGCAAATGAATGGTGATTTCCACCGCTTCTGCTGCCACCATTTGCTTTTCCCTGGCCCATCCCGGGTTCGCAAACGTGATGGCGCCAGCCTGAATACGCGGCAATGGCCAGTCGAATTTAACTCGCAAGTCGCCGTTGATGACCAGTACGCGGCCGGTTTTCTCCAACGTCATGCGTTCGATCGGGCCGCGCATCCAGTTCCAGCCAAATATTGCAATGAGCAAAACAACCAGCACAACTGGACTGAGCAAACCGCCAACGATCCATTTAAGTGAACGGGGCAATGTCATCGCGAATCCTTCGACTGCCTCCAACCGGGTCGGAGGCAGATCCCACGAACTACTTCTCTACTTTCAAGTTCAGATCAACACGATTCCAGGCCGCGCGGGCTGCCAGTCGCATATCTTTCCAGTCGGGATCGATTTCGGATTTAGCCAGGTTGTAATTCACTTTCAGTTCAGGTTCTGCTGCTTCAAAAGTGCGACCATCGTGACGCACGCGGCCTTCCCAGCCGGCGCGAAAGCCCGGAGCATAGTATTCGTAGGCTCTTCCTGCCACGTGGTACGGCTCCCGGATATAGGTCTCTCTCCAGAATGCTTCTTCCGCGGTAGGGTTGACCGCTTCAGCTGCGCTCTTTCCAGCCAATCCGCCCGTAACTGCACCTACCGCTGCGCCGATTATCCCGCCAATCGGTCCACCCATTGCCATTCCCAGAGCGGCTCCGGCAACTCCACCAGATGCCGCGCCAGCGCCAGTGCCCATCGGGTGAGCACCCGTTGCACCGGAGATGGGGTCGCGGTTGAGTTCATTCTCATTGGCGACAACTTTCTTGGTAATTACTTCAGTCATTTTCGTTCTCCTGCGCCGATTGCCGGCGTTTCAAGTTAACTACGGTAGGGTGAAGTGACGACTGCATGGACATTCCCTTTAGCATCCGCGCAGCGATTACCGGAATTCGACAACCGCCACGAAGGTTCATCGGGTGAAATCGCTATTTGCATGGCGATGCATGTACCTTAAATCTGGCGCTGAATTCGATCTGTGCGCTTGCTCACATTGCACATGCATCGGATTGGCACTGCTGCGGGTCCGCACGCACCATGTCATGTGGCACGACAGATAGCAGTCACTCGGCGACCAGTGATTGTGCCGTCGCTGTAATCTCACCCACCAGGGTTGGGGGAAATGCACCACGACAGTGCTTATTGGCATCGAACGCATCGCCAGCAGCAGGGCTGTGGAAAACTCGAAACCCCAACGACATTACGCGGGCATCCGTGTTGATTGCCTCGGTCAGCGAGTGGCGCTGATGCGCCAGATGATATTGCCTACATCATTTGCCACCAGCAGCGCACCCGTGTTGTCGAGTGCAACGCCCACCGGCCTTCCCAGTGCATTATCCTGTTCGTCGAGAAAACCAGTCAGCACATCGACTACCGGCTGCGTTGTCGGCATGCCGTTGCTGAACGGCACGACAATTACCTTGTAGCCGCTATGCGGCTTGCGATTCCAGGAACCGTGCTGTCCCACGAACATCCCGCGTTGGAACTGGGTAGGCAAGCGGTTGCCGTGCGCGGATGCCAGATCCAGCCGAGACGGCTTCACGCGCATGTCGGCGTGCTGTCCGTAGTAACTGTACGGCCAGCCGTAAAAGCCGCCGTCACGCACCGATGTCATATAGTCCGGCACCAGATCGCTGCCCAGTTCATCGCGTTCGTTCACTGATGTCCACAACGCGCCGCTTTCATGTTCCCACGCCATCCCGTTCGGGTTGCGCAAACCGGATGCAAAAATGCGTTTGTTGCCGGTCTTGATTACCATTTCCCAGATGGCGGCACGTCCAATTTCCTTGTCAATCCCGTTTTCCGCCACGTTACTATTAGAGCCCACTGTCACATAAAGCCGGGTGCCGTCCTCTGGCCGCGTTGGCGCATTGGTCTCGGCGACCAGTACATCGCCGTTGGGCAACACGTAAATCCAGCGCGGGTGATCAAGGTCTTCTGCAAACCGTGCAACGCCGGTTCCCGGTGCGGCGATAGGCTTCCCGTCAGCAGGCCAGCCCCTGGCCGGCGCAATATTTACCACGGGAATCAGTGCGCTCTCAGGCTGCGGAAGAACCGGATTCGCGCCAAAACCTGCTGACACCGGCAAACGCGCCGCACCACCACACGCCGCCAGGCTGGCAACGACGAGCGCACCCAGAAAACAGATCATGGATTGATAGGCAGACATCGTTGTAAGGTCGGGACACCGTCACGTGAGTTTGTGCCATTCCGAGCAAGAGGCGCTTGGAGAAAGGCCACTGATCCGCTGCATATTGCGCGGATAAGCACTACTGCTCTGTGCGGTAGCCCACTTTTAGCAATTGCTGCTTGCCCAGCCATTCGTGGCGAGCTTGCCGAGCCGTGCTCAGCACTGCCACTCATTCTTCAGGCACGCTATAGCTTGGGAATACGCAACGTCTTGCTGATCATCAAGGTGCCGGAAAGCGCAAACAACAGAACGAGCGGATGCAACTGCCACGGTCCGATGATCCATGAACCGCCATAGAGTGTCGCGCCGATCCGCTCCTGCCATGCCGCGAATGCCAGCACGGCGGTGAGTAACACACTGGTGGGAATGGGCGTGCCTTCAAAATAGGCAACCTTGTCGGCACCATCAGCGAGGCTTTCCGCAGTGACGTTGTAGCGTGCCAGCCGGCTGACGCCGCAACACACGAAATAAATCAGCACCAGTGCGTCCCAGCCGCCGCGTATACCGGCAACAAAGGCCAGTGTCGCTGGCGCCACGCCGAAGGAAATGACGTCCGCCAGCGAATCCAGCTCGCGTCCCAGTGCCGAATGCGTATGCCTTGCACGTGCGACGCGCCCGTCAATCACGTCGAATAACAGAGCCGCCGGTGCCATGGCGGCGGCTGCGAAGAAGTGCATCACCACATGGCTCTCCACGTAAAGGAGAGAGAAAAATATTGCCGTCATGCCGCAAGCCGCGTTGGCCAGCGTGAAGAAATCGGCGAGGTGGAAGCCCCGGATCATGGAGAAATGCCGGCGCGCCTTGGCCACTGCAGGCATCGATTTTTTCATAAAGACAATGCTATGGCGCCGGTACGCCACTGATGCGGCAAGTACGCATACTTTGCACTTCAGGAAGACTGTTTCACGACCGCGGACGGCGCATTACTGCCAACCTCATTCTCCCATCGCTGCAAATCCAATTTGTTCTGAAATATTTCTGTCCGCCGTACGTGACGTTGATAAGCAAGAATGGCGGCAATCACAGCGCTGCCCATCACGGTCAGCACGAGAATAGAATTTCTGTTTAACATCATGGCATCCTTGTTGGACAGGAAATATGAATCAGCATCTGTTATGGGTGGATAAGCTGATTCGGTCGGATAATTTATAACTCTGCGCCGTAATTATTCAGGGGTTACTTGGTTTGAACCTGGATTTTGTCCTTGACCGAAAACACGCCCTTTGTATCGCGTGCAATCCTGACAGCCTTATCCGCTTCCGCCCTGCTTCTGGCATTGCCGCTCAGAGTCACAACGCCTTTGTCGTCGGTATCGACTTTTATTCGCATCACACTGACTGCTTTGTCTTTGGCAAACTCAGCTTTTATCTTCGTGGTGATCGCTGCATCACCGACGTTTTCCTTGACGCTTTCTTTCGCCGATTTGATGTCAGCAGCGTAGCCCGCTACGGGCATGGTCAGGGCGGCGATCACTAACATTTTGGCAAGATTTGGATTCATGGTTTCACTTTCAAAAGTTGGAATAAGCGGCACGTCTCTCGCGTTCCCCGGCACCCTTTGTGCCGGCGGATTGCGCGCACCGTGTTGTATTGTCCGCACTGCAGAAACATTATTCCGTTCGGTATCGCACGCAAGGTCTGGCAAGCTATATCTTGCCCATCAGCAGCAGAATCACGACTATCAGCAGTACCAATCCAACGCCACTGCTGGGGCCATAACCCCAATTGCTGCTATGACCCCAGGTCGGGATCACGCCTGCAAGAATCAGTATCAACACAATCAAAAGAATCATTCCGATACCCATTTTATTTCTCCTTGTTTCTGCTTCATTCAGGACAACTCGAACTGCGGCGAGCCGTGCCTCCACGGTGCAGGATGGTCCTGATACCATGGACGTTTCCGTACGTTTGCGTACATAACGTTGTGAATTTGCAAAGCGAAAATCAGCAGCGCACCGTTCAAATCCCGCTTGATGCTGGAGCAATTCAAAAAGATTTATGCCGCGGCACAGGACATGCCGCGCTGGGTGCAGAACTGCATGGCGATCGCGCTGATGACACTGCGGCGACGCGAGGATGCGGTCTGCATGCAATTCCGGCACCAAGCTGGGGACCGGCTGGCCGTAGCGCAACACAAGAGCCGTGGCAAAACGCGATTGCGAATCCCGACGGCACTGCGGCTGGACGCTGTCGGCTGGACCGTCGGCGACGTCGTCGCCCGCCACCGCGATAATGTCGTGTTACATCGGTTGCTGCATCACGACACCAACCAGGGCCGCGCCGCGGCATCACCGCAGAAACCGACAAGACGGGGCTGCCCATCTACTGAACTGCACTCGCTGGGTGCATGCTCATACGAGGCTGCAGGGCTACAACCCGCAGGGCCTGCTCGCCCACAAGGACGAGCGCACCACCGCGGTTTACAGGAACAGCCGCGGCGCGGAATGGATGCAGGGTTTCGAACAGGTTTCGGGAAACATCGAGAGATCTTTGCAAGCCATTGATTTAATTATATTTATATTTACTTGTTGATGTCACCCATGCACAGGTATTTGATTTCCACAAACTCCTCGATACCGTACTTGGAGCCTTCACGGCCGATACCGGATTCCTTGACGCCGCCGAACGGCGCGATTTCGTTGGAAATGATGCCGACGTTGATGCCGACGATGCCCGATTCCAGCCCCTCAGCGATACGCCAGATGCGACCGATGTCGCGGCTGTAGAAATACGCCGCCAGACCATATTCGGTATTGTTTGCCATTTTCAACAGCTCTTCTTCAGTCTTGAAGCGGTAGAGCGGCGCCACCGGGCCGAAGGTTTCCTCATGAGTGACTTTCATGTCGGTGGTTACATTGGCAAGCACCGTGGGCTGGAAAAACTGTCCGCCCTTCTCGTGACGCTTGCCACCGGTCAGGACTTTG
>JANNHN010000347.1:0-4712 GCA_031404395.1 Betaproteobacteria bacterium | reverse complement strand
GCGCAGTTCAGCTACCGCTTTTTCGGCCTCTGCATCCGTCAAGGTTTTATGAGTATCCTGCAATAACACACTGAATGCAAGACTTTTTTTCCCTTTTGGAACCCCCTGCCCGCGATACAAATCGAACACCGTAATGTCCCTCAATATCGCGGGTCCGCCCGTTTTTAGCGCATCGGCAATATCGCTGAAAAGAGCCTTTTCGTCGAATTCTGCGGCCAAATCCCGACGGATTGCCGGAAACTTCGACAAGGTCTGAAAAGCGGGCACTTGGCCGGTGCATACCATTGTCAATTCAAGTTCGAAAATTACCGGTGCGGAAGCAAGATCATACTTCCGCTGCCAGCGCGGGTGCAACTCACCAATCCATCCTGTGGCATTGCCGTTGAGCATGATTTTTGCAGATTTCCCGGGATGCAACGCCGGATGCTCAGCAGCAAGAAACGATGCCTCCAGCGGCGCAAGCAACGCCTCGACATCGCCTTTGACATCATAAAAATCCACGGGGCGCGCCTTGGCGCCCCACTGCAGCGGCGCGGTCTCGCCAAAAGTGATGCCGCCGACGCGCCACGGTTGCGCAATTTCCGTCGCACCATGCAGAAAACAACGGCCTATTTCGAACAGCCTTACCCGCGACTGTTTACGGCTGGCGTTGAACACCACGGCGTTGACCAGACCACCGATCAGGCTGGAACGCATGACGCTCATCTGGCTGGCAATCGGATTCGCCAACGCGATGGGGTCGGCGGCGTTACAGAAATCCGTCTCCCAGACGCGATCGACAAAGCTGTACGTAACCACTTCCTGATAATCACTATCGGCCAGCAACCGGCGGATCAATGCCGGAGTCCGTTCAGACTCTGCGCGCGGCAGCATGATGGCCGGAGCGGCGGCCGGCAATTCCGGAATGTTGGCGTAGCCGTATATCCGCGCCAGTTCTTCGATCAGATCTTCCTCGATCGCCACATCAAAGCGATAACTGGGTGCAACCCCTTCAATGACATCGCCATGAATTTTTGGAGCAAACCCCAGCCGGGTCAGAATCGCAACAGCGGTTGCGGCATCCAGCGCAAATCCCAATATCTGCCGGGCACGCTGTAATCGCACGCGCACGGCCTTGCGTACGGGCAGCTGATTGCGGACTTCCGTCACCGGACCGGCACTGCCGCTGCAAATCTGCAGGATCAAACCGGTGGCGCGCTCCATCGCGGCGCGTGTCGCAGAAAAATCGACTCCACGCTCAAACCGGTACGCCGAATCCGAACCAAAACCGAGTTCGCGGGTCTTGCCGGCAATCGCTTCCGGCGCAAAAAATGCGCTTTCCAGTACCACGTCATGTGTCCCGACGCCCACGCCGCTGTGCTCGCCGCCCATGATCCCCGCCAGCGCGAGCGGTTTTTCCAAATCTGCTATTACCAGGTGTTTCGGCGACAACTCCAGCTTGGAGCCATTGAGCAATACCAGCGATTCCCCCGCACGGGCGCGTCGCACCACAATTCCGCCACGTACTTGCGCCGCATCGAAGGCATGCAACGGCTGCCCCATTTCCAGCAATACATAATTGGTGATATCGACTACTGCGCTGATTGAGCGGATTCCGCTGCGGGAAAGACGCCGCGCCATCCACTCCGGTATGGCCGCTACCACATCGACGCCACGAATCAATCGTCCGCAATACAGCGGGCAGTCATCGGGAGCATCGACGGTGACATTAACAACGTCGCTGATGGTTGCAGCAACTGCTGCAGGCGCCTGCCAGCGCAATGCGGCACCGCTCAATGCCGCAACCTCCCGCGCCATGCCCAATACGCTCAGACAATCGCCGCGGTTGGGCGTCGGCTTGGTGGTCAGCAACTGGTCGTCCAGATCCAGCACCTCGCGCACTGCAGCGCCGACCGGTGCATCCGGCGGCAATTCCAGCAAGCCGGTGGCTTCATCGCTGAGCCCCAGTTCCCTGGCCGAGCACAACATGCCGTGCGACTCGACACCACGCACCTTGGTAACCTTGATTTCCAGTCCCGGCAAACGGGCGCCTGCCAACGCTGCAGGCACGCGCATACCTGCACGCACATTGGGAGCACCGCAGACGATGGTCAGCGGCGCAGCACCGACATTGATCTGGCAGACATTCAGGCGGTCGGCCTGCGGATGTTTTTCCACGCTGAGAACCACACCCACCACCACGCGGTCAAATAGCGGCGCTGCCGGCTCGATAGCTTCCACCTCAACGCCGCCGAAGGTCAGCAAATCAGCCAGCGCTGCCGTGGAAATCTGCGGGTCAATCAGTTCGCGCAGCCAGTGTTCTGAGAATTTCATGGTATCCGATCCGCAACCATCACACGAACTGCTTCAGAAAACGCAGGTCATTCTCGTAGAACAAGCGCAGATCGTTGACACCATAACGCAGCATGGTCAACCGGTCCGGCCCCAGCCCGAAAGCGAAGCCCTGGTAACGCTCAGGATCGATGTTGACGTTGCGCAGCACATTGGGATGCACCATGCCGCAGCCGCCGATTTCCAGCCAGCCGTCGCCGAAACTCATATCGACTTCAGCCGACGGTTCGGTGAACGGAAAAAAAGACGGGCGGAAGCGGATTTTCAGGTCGTCGCGCTCGAAAAATTTCCGGAAAAAATCCGCCAGCATGCCTTTCAGGTGCGCAAAGCTGACGTGTTCGTCGATCCACAACCCTTCGACCTGGTGAAACATCGGCGAATGCGTCGCATCCGAATCGACGCGGTACACCCGCCCCGGTGCGATGATGCGGATCGGCGGCTGGTGCTGCTCCATGTAGCGGATCTGTATCGGCGAAGTGTGGGTGCGCAGCAGATGCCGGCCATCAGCCAGATAAAACGTATCGTGCATCGACCGCGCCGGATGGTTTTCCGGCTGGTTCAGTGCAGTGAAATTATAGAAATCGGTTTCGATTTCCGGGCCATCAGCCACTTCGAATCCGATGGAACGAAACAGTTGTTCAATGCGTTCCATGGTCCGGCTGATCGGGTGCAAGCCGCCCATGCCGCGCCCGCGACCCGGCAATGTCACATCAACGGTTTCTTCTCCCAGCCGGGTTTCAATCTCACGGGCTGCAATATGCTCGCGGCGCGCATTCAGCGCATCCTCCAGCGTCTGCTTGGCGACGTTGATGCGTGCGCCGGCCGCCGGGCGCTCCTCAGCCGATAACTTGCCTAGGCTTTTGAGCAGCGTCGTCAGCGCCCCGGTCTTGCCCAGATAACGCGCCTTGGCCTGCTCCAGTTCATCGGCATCGTTGATGCCGTCGAACAGGGCCATGGCTTCTGCAACCAGTGTATCGAGTTTCTGCATAACCGAATGGTAGCGGAATTTGGAGAAAAAAAAGGAGGCTCAACGAGCCTCCTTTTACGGGTGCGGTGCGTTAGGCGCCGAGACTCGCTTTAGCCTGCTCCACAAACCGGATAAAAGCCGGCTTGTCGGCAACAGCAATATCGGCCAGCACCTTGCGATCAACTTCGATCGCTGCCTTCTTCAGGCCATTCATGAATACGCTGTAGCTCAAGCCATGTTCGCGGGCAGCGGCGTTGATCCGCGCGATCCACAATGCACGAAATTCGCGCTTGCGGTTGCGACGATCGCGGTAAGCATACTGACCGGCGCGCATGACCGCCTCATTGGCGATCCGGAATACGTTATTGCGGCGGCCACGAAAACCTTTGGCGGCCTTGATGACTTTCTTGTGCGCCTTGCGGGCAGTAACGCCACGTTTAACTCTTGGCATGGTTTATCTCCCGCTTAATACGGCAGCATCGCCCGGACCGAACGCTGGTCCGAAGCGTGCACCATGGTCGTGCCGCGCAAATGACGTTTGCGCTTGGTGCTCTTTTTGGTAAGGATGTGGCGCAGATGAGAACTGCTGCGCTTGAATGCGCCGCTGCCCAGCTTTTTAAAACGCTTGGCCGCGCCGCTCTTGCTCTTCATTTTCGGCATGGTTGACTCCTGTTTTAGCCTAGCGTCGGGCGCTTGCGTTACCGCAAGACTTGAGGCCCGAGCACTACTTCTTATCAACAGCTGCAGCGACTTCTGCTGCAGCCACCTTCTCCGGCGTTGCCGCCGGTTTTACCGGTGCTTCCACCGATTTTGCCGGCGTTTCCGCCGGCTTTGTTCCCTCGGCCCTGGTTGCGGCCTTGGGAGAACTCTTTACCGCCGCCTTGGGAGCGACTTTCTTGGGCCCCAGCACCATCACCAGCTGGCGACCTTCCATTTTCGGGAACTGCTCTACCACCCCGTGCGCTTCCAGATCTGCCTTCACCCGCTCCAGCAGGCGCATGCCGAATTCCTGGTGCGCCATTTCACGCCCCCTGAAGCGCAGCGTGATCTTGGTTTTATCGCCTTCATCCAGGAAACGCATCAGGTTGCGCAGTTTGATCTTGTAATCGCCATCGTCGGTACTGGGACGAAACTTCACTTCCTTGACGACGATCTGCTTCTGCTTGAGTCTCGCTTCGTGCTGCTTCTTGCTTTCACGGTATTTGAACTTGCCGTAATCCATGATGCGGCAGACCGGCGGTACCGCCGTCGGCGCGATCTCGACCAGATCCAGCTCTGCGTCCTCCGCCATCTTGTTGGCGGCGGCTATGCTGATCACACCGACCTGGGATCCGTCGGCTCCGATGACCCGCACTTCCGGAGCAGTAATTTCACTGTTGATCCGGGCTTCTTTTTCCTGTGCTATGCGACAAAC
>JANNHN010000346.1:0-3132 GCA_031404395.1 Betaproteobacteria bacterium | reverse complement strand
CGCCCAGCGCATTGGACAGGCGGCGCAGTTTCAGAGCCATGATCTTCCTCTCCGGAATTCGCGAACAAGATTACACGCGGCCGCATCTTTCATAAAGCAGCTTGCTATCATCAGCCCCTGAATTCCGGAGATAGTCATGCGGAACCCTGAAATCATTCCATCCGGCAAGGGCTGCGGCGCCGAGGTCACCGGCGTGGATCTGGTCGCGCTGGATGCGGCGACGGTAACCACTCTGCAACGGGCCATCCTCGATCATCAGGTGGTGGTGGTGCGCGGCCAGCCGATTACGGATCCGCAATTGATCGCGCTCGGCAAATCATTCGGCGAACTCGAGCCGCCCGGCATGAGCGTCATCGGCAAGCCCTACATCGATGCGTATCCGGACATCCTGGTGATCTCCAATCTCACGGCCAACGGCCAGCCGCTGGGCAATCTCGGCGCAGGTGAAGCGATCTGGCATACCGACATGTCGTACCGCGCCAGGCCCTGCACGATTGCG
Organism: Betaproteobacteria bacterium; assembly: GCA_031404395.1. Taxonomy (GTDB): domain Bacteria; phylum Pseudomonadota; class Gammaproteobacteria; order Burkholderiales; family SG8-41. The sequence goes on along the minus strand of JANNHN010000346.1, from coordinate 2,633 downwards.
ATCCTGCACGCACTGGAAGTGCCGCCCGCCGGCGGCAACACTTATTTTGCGAACCAGTACATGGCTTACGACACACTGCCCGCGGAACTCAAAACGCGCCTGGACGGCAAGATGCTGATTCACGACGAGACCTACAACAGCGGCGGACAGTTGCGCAAAGGTTTCGCGGAAGTGAACGATCCGCGCGAAGCGCCGGGCGCGCAGCACCGGATTTTTCGCACCCATCCGGTGACGGGGCGCAAGGCGTTGTATCTCGGTCGCCGCCGCAATGCGTACATCATCGGCTTGCCGCTGGAAGAGAGCGAGCAACTGCTCGACCAGTTGTGGGCCCACGCGTCGCGGCCGGAGTTTGTCTGGCACAACGAGTGGCAGTTGGGCGATACGCTGATCTGGGACAACCGTTGCCTGATTCATCGCCGCGATTCGTTCGACTCTGGCGAACGGCGCATGATGCATCGCGTGCAGATCCGGGGTGAGGCGACCCGCTGAGCGAAATTATAAAAAAATAAATAAAAACAACAGGTTACATGTAGTTTTCCCAGAGTGTCGTTATAAATTCATGTATTCGCCATTTTTGGCGAAGTAAGTGGATTTATACCCAATAATTCGTTATAATTGACGAATTATGAAAATCTCAAATCAAGTCGTTGACGACGGCATTCTTGCCGAGCTGGGCCGGCGCATTGTCCAGATCCGGTTGCAGCGCAATCTGACGCAGACCGGACTGGCGGAGCAGGCGGGGATCGGCAAGCGCACGCTGGAGCGCATGGAAGCCGGCGGCTCCGTGCAGTTGGCGAATTTCATCCGGGTCTGCCGCGTGCTGGATTTGCTCGAGCACCTGGATGCGCTGGTTCCGGAGTCCGGGCCGAGTCCCATCGCGCAGCTCAAACTGCGCGGCAGGGAACGCCAGCGCGCTTCATCCGCCAAGGAACCCGCTGCAGGCTACGGCCAGTGGACGTGGGGCGATGACACATGACCACGCTGGCCGAAGTCCGGCTGTGGGATCGCACGATCGGCGCAGTGACATTGGAGGACGGTGCGGATCACGCCGCGTTTGAGTATGACCCGGCGTTTGCGGCCAGCGGCATCGAGGTGTCGCCCGTCACCATGCCGCTGGGCCATCGCGTGTACCGGTTTCCGGCACTGTCGCGCGAAACTTTCCACGGGTTGCCCGGCTTGCTTGCCGATTCGCTGCCGGATCGTTTCGGCAACGCGCTGATCGACGCCTGGCTGGCCACGCAGGGTCGCGCGTCCGCGAGTTTCAACGCGGTGGAGCGACTCAGTTACACCGGCACGCGCGGCATGGGTGCGCTGGAGTTTGTGCCAAATATCGGGCCGCGTGTCCGCAGCGCCCGCAAAATAGAAATCGATGCACTGGTGCAACTGGCATCCGAGGTGCTGACGCATCGCAACGATCTGCAGGCGTCATTTTCCGGCAAGCGTCGCGCGCAGGCGCTGCAGGACATCCTGCGCGTGGGTACGTCGGCGGGCGGCGCGCGCGCGAAAGCGGTGATTGCGTGGAATCCCGCCACGAATGAAGTGCGCTCCGGGCAGATTGCAGCCGGTTCCGGTTTTGAATACTGGCTGCTGAAATTCGACGGCGTCGCCGGCAACAAGGACAAGGAGCTGGAAGACCCGCAGGGTTACGGCGCCATCGAGTACGCCTATCACCTGATGGCGCGCGATGCCGGCATTACCATGCCCGAGTGCCGGCTGCTCGAAGAGAACAATCGCCGCCATTTCATGAGCCGGCGCTTTGACCGCACGGCAGGCGGCGGCAAGCTGCACATGCAGTCGTTATGCGCGCTGGCGCATTTCGACTACAACGCCGCCGGCGCGTATGCCTATGAGCAGGCGTTTCTGGTGATGCGTCAGATCGGACTGCCGATGGCGGATGTTGAACAGCAGTTCCGCCGCATGGCGTTCAACATCATTGCCCGCAATCAGGACGATCACACCAAGAACATCGCATTCCTGATGGACAAGCAGGGCCGCTGGTCATTGTCGCCCGCGTTCGACGTCACTTACAGCTACAACCCGGACGGCACATGGACGGCGACGCACCAGATGAGCGTCAACGGCAGGCGCGACGGGTTCACGCTGGAGGATTTCCGCGCCTGCGCCAAAAGCGCGCTGTTGAAGCGCGGACGTGCCGAATCGATCATCGAAGAAATCAGGGCAGCGGTGACGCGCTGGCCCGATTACGCGGCGCGCGCAGGAGTCGGAGACGGCTGGCGCGAGCAGATCGGGCGCGTCCATCGTATGGCCTTGCCGGAGCGCTGATTCGCCCGCACGGGCGTCACTAATCTGGTTTATCCTGCGGCCTCTCGTTCATCCACGCTGAAAGCTCAACGCCATGTATCCCAACACGCTGCTCTACATCAACGGCCAGTGGGGCCCCGCGGCTTCCGGCCGCACGCTGCCCGTTGTCAACCCGGCCAATCACCAGCAGATCGGCACCGTAGCCTATGCTGAAAAAACCGATCTCGATCGCGCGCTCGAAGCCGCTGCAGCAGGATTCAAGGTGTGGCGCAAGGTGTCGGCATACGATCGCTCCAAAATCATGCGCAAGGCTGCGGAACTGGTCCGCGAGCGCGCCGATACCATCGCGAAGTACATGACCTTCGAGCAGG
>JANNHN010000345.1:0-2110 GCA_031404395.1 Betaproteobacteria bacterium | reverse complement strand
GAACGACAGGGCCTTTTTTGTTTGGAATTACCATGAAATTCATCGATGAAGCGCGCATAGAAGTGCATGCCGGCAAGGGCGGCGATGGCGTCGCCAGCTTTCGCCGCGAGAAATTCGTGCCGCGCGGCGGCCCCGATGGCGGCGACGGCGGCCGCGGCGGCAGCATATTTGCCGTCGCTGACCGCAATATCAATACGCTGATCGACTACCGCTACGCCCGCATTCATCGCGCGAAAAACGGCCAGAAGGGTATGGGCTCGGATTGCTTCGGCCGCGCTGCGGCAGATATCGTGCTGCGCGTACCGGTGGGCACGGTGGTCAGTGATGCCGAGACCTCCGAAATCCTCTTCGATCTGGCGAGTGACGGCGAACAAGTAACGCTCGCCAAAGGCGGCAGCGGCGGGCTGGGTAATCTCCATTTCAAATCGAGCATCAACCGTGCGCCGCGGCAATTCACCTTTGGTGAACCCGGTGAGTCACGCTACCTCAAGCTGGAACTGAAAGTTCTCGCCGACGTCGGCCTGCTGGGCCTGCCCAACGCCGGCAAATCGACGCTGATCCGCGCTATTTCGGCGGCGCGCCCCAAGGTGGCCGATTACCCATTCACCACGCTGCACCCGAATCTGGGCGTGGTGCGGGTTGATGAGAATCGCAGCTTTGTCGTCGCGGACATCCCGGGCCTGATTGAAGGCGCCGCGGAAGGCGCCGGCCTCGGCCACCAGTTCCTGCGCCATCTGGCGCGCACGCGCCTGTTGCTGCATATCATCGATGTCGTGCCGCCGGATCCGGACACTGACGTGGTACGCGACGCCAAGGCATTGGTGCAGGAGCTGCGCAAGTATGACGAGGCTCTCTACCGCAAACCGCGCTGGCTGGTGTTCAACAAGCTCGACCTGGTTCCCGAAGGGGATCGCAAGGGACTTGTCAGTACATTGCTGAAAAAATTGGGGTTGAAGCGCAAAAGCTTTACCATTTCAGCCATCAACGGAGAGGGCTGCCGGACACTGGTGTACGCCGTCATGGATCACTTGCAGAACGACCAACCGCGGAAGGCGAAGGGCAAAACAACGACGGACACTCCGGCATGAGTACCGCGCATTCGAATGATTCAGTCATCAAGAAAGCACGGCGCCTGATCATCAAGGTCGGCAGCGGCCTGGTGACCAATACGGGGCTCGGCCTCGACCATGGCGCCCTCACCGGCTGGGCAGAGCAGATCGCCCGCTTGCACAATGATGGCCGGCAGGTCGTGCTGGTTTCCAGCGGCGCCATTGCCGAAGGCATGCAGCGCCTCGGCTGGACGCGCCGGCCGCACGCCCTGCACGAATTGCAGGCCGCTGCAGCCGTCGGCCAGATGGGCATGGTGCAGGTCTATGAATCCTGCTTTCGCAGCCATGGCCTGCGCACCGCGCAAATCCTGCTGACGCATGAGGATCTTGCCGACCGCAAACGCTACCTGAACGCGCGCTCGACACTGCGCACGCTGCTTGATCTGGGCGTGATTCCGGTGATCAACGAGAACGACACTGTGGCGATGGACGAGATCCGCTTCGGTGACAACGACACGCTTGCAGCACTGGTCACCAACCTGATAGAGGCCGACGCGCTGGTAATCCTTACCGATCAGCGCGGCCTCTACAGCGCCGATCCGCGCAAGGATCCTACCGCGACACTGCTGACTGATGCCACCGCGGGGGACCCTTACCTGGAAAGCATTGCGGGGGCTTCGGGCAGCGCAATCGCGCGCGGCGGCATGCTGACCAAAGTGCTGGCGGCAAAACGCGCGGCGCGCAGTGGCGCCGACACAGTGATCGCCTGGGGCCGCGAACCCGACGTGTTGCTGCGGCTGGCCGCGGGCGAGCGTATCGGCACCCAGTTGCTCGCCGGGCAGGCCACTGTCGCGGCGCGCAAACAGTGGCTGGCCAATCACCTGCAGGTGCGTGGCCGCGTGACACTGGATGCCGGCGCAGTCAAAGCCCTGATGAGCGACCGCAAGAGCCTGCTGCCGGTGGGGGTTTGTGCCGCATCAGGCGAATTCGAGCGCGGCGAAGTCGTGAGTTGTGTCGATGAAGCCGGGCGGGAAATTGCCCGCGGCCTGATCAATTACAGC
>JANNHN010000344.1:0-6465 GCA_031404395.1 Betaproteobacteria bacterium | reverse complement strand
GTCATGGTGTTCGCGCATGAATGCGGGCTCGCCGGGCGCATCGAGTGCGTACGCACCTTCGTCGCAATGACCAAACCCAATATCGAATTGCTGCGCATCAATCCGCTGGGCAAGATTCCGACGCTGGTGCTTGACGACGGTTCTGCGCTCTACGATTCGACGGTGATCTGCGAATATCTCGACAGCCTGCACGGCGGCCGCAAGCTGTTTCCGCCATCCGGACAAGCGCGCTGGACTGCATTGCGGCGCCATGCGCTGGGCAACAACCTGATCGACAACCTGATGCTGTGGCGCAATGAAATGACCAGGCCGCAAACGCAGCAGTCGCCGGAGACGCTGTCGGCATTCGAGCTGAAGGTGCGTAACGCCGTCGCGGCGCTCGACGGCGAAGCTGACGCGCTCGCCGCCGCGCCGCCGGATATCGGCCATGTCGCCATCGGCAGTGCGCTGGGTTATGCCGATTTCCGTTTTGCGCAGCTCGGCTGGCGCACGGATCATGATCACATCGCCCGCTGGTTTGAGACATTTGCGCAACGCCCGGCGATGCGCGACACCGCGCATGTCGATCAATGATCAACAGTAACCATCCGGGTGCTGAACGCACGCCCGACCTGTCGCGCCTGCTGAGCCCGCGCGGCGTGGCCATCGTCGGCGCCTCCACTGATTTTTCGCGCATTGGCGGCCAGACGATCAAGCTGCTGACTGAATTCGGTTACGCCGGTAAAGTTTATCCGGTCAATCCGAAATATACCGACATCAAGGGTCTCACCTGCTACCCCGACGTCGCTGCCGTGCCCCAGCCCTGCGATGTCGCGCTGATTGCCGTATCGGGCGTGCTGGTGCCGGACGCCATCGAGCAATGCGGCAAGGCGGGCATCCCGTTCGCGCTGATCCTGTCTGCCGGTTTCGGCGAGGCCGGTGCAGACGGCAAGGCGCTCAATGAAAAACTGCTCACCGCGATCCAGTCCAGCGGCGTGCGCGTAGTCGGCCCCAACTCCCTGGGCCTGACCAACCTCGCGGAAAATTTCCGGCTGGGTTTCGGCGGCACGCTGCAACTGAAGACGCTCAAAACCGGGCCGATTGCGATGGTTACCCAATCCGGCGGATTCGGCTTTGGCGCGGTGGCGGTCGCGTGTTACCACGGACTCGGCTTCAATCATGTGATTTCCACCGGCAATGAAGCGGATCTCACGGCGCTCGACTGGATGGAATACCTGATCGAACGCCCGGATGTCGAAATTCTCACCGTGTTTCTCGAAGGCACCACCGAAGGCCGGCGCCTGCGCCGGCTGGGCGCGCGCGCGTTCGAACTCGGCAAGCCGGTGCTCATCTGGAAAGTCGGCAATACCGAAATCGGCAGCCGGGCCGCCGTCTCGCATACCGCGCGGCTGACCGCGGGTTACGAACTGTTCCGCACCGCATTCCGCGAAGGCGGCTTCATCGAAGTGCATGACATCGACGACCTGATCGACATCTGCAAGGCTTTCCGCAGCAAACGGCTGCCGCGCGGCAACCGCGTCGGCGTGATGACGCTGTCGGGCGGCGCCGGCGTGTTGTTCGCCGATCGTTGTATTGCGCGCGGGCTGACATTGCCGAAACTGACGGACGCCACCCGCGAGCAGTTGCGCGATGTGGTGGTTGCCTATGCCTCCATCGAGAATCCGATCGACACCACGGCGCAGGGCTACAACGACAATTTCGCGTCATACACCAAAACCATGCGTGCAGTGCTGGCCGATCCCAATATCGACTCGATCGTGGCGCGCTCGCCGCGCGGCAGCGTGGTGCAGACCTGGGCCGAGGGCCTGGTCGAAATGCTGAAGGACTCCGACAAACCGCTGATCCTCAACTGGCCGACCTCCCCCGACGACAACGCGCCCGCAATGCGCTGGCTGGAAGAACACGGCGTGCCCTGCATCCTCGCGCCGGGGCGCGCCGTCGATGCCCTGGCCGCGCTGCATGAATTCGCGCAAAAGCGCCGCGCTTTCGATGCTGCACGCGTGCGCGGCACGGCACGGTTAATCCCGCCGCAGAAACTGGCGCTGCCTGCTGCCGCAGGCGCACTGGGCGAACACGCCTCAAAAGCGCTGCTCAAGGTTTACGGCATCCCGGTGACCGCAGAAAAACTGCTCGCACCGGAAGCCGTAGCAGCGCTGACTGCACCGCCACTGCCCTTCCCGCTGGCCATCAAGATCGAGTCCGCGGATATCCCCCACAAGACCGAAGCCGGGGTAATCCGCCTGAACATCACCAGCCTCAATGCACTGAAACAGGCAGCACGCGAGGTGCTGGCTGCCGCAAAAAAATACAAAGCCGATGCGCGCATCGCCGGCGTGCTGGTGCAGCAGATGGCCGCCGGCGAGGAAGTCATCCTCGGTGCCGTCAACGATCCGCATTTCGGACCGGTGATTGCCGTGGGTCTGGGCGGCGTATTCACCGAGATCATGCACGACGTCACTCACCGCTATGCGCCATTCGATGCTGAAACCGCCAAAACCATGATCCACGAAATCAAAGGCGTCAAACTGCTGCAGGGTTATCGCGGCAGGCCGCCCTGCGATATGGACGCGCTGGCCGACGCGATCTCGCGGCTGTCGCTGCTGATCACGGATCACGTCGACCGCATCGCCGAAATCGACATCAATCCGCTGTTCGTCAACGCCGATGGTGTGGTTGCTGCAGACGCCCTGGTTATTTTGAAATGACCACATGAATCCGCCTTTCAAAACCCGCATCACCGAGCTCTACGGCATACGCCTGCCGGTCATCGCCAGTGGCCTGATGTGGCTCGCCAACGCCGAATACGTCGGTGCGGCGGTCAATGCCGGCCTGATGGGCTTCATGACCGCGGCCAGCGTGCCTGAACCGGAACAACTGCGCGCCGAGATTCGCCGCTGCCGCGACATCACCGAGGGCAAACCCTTCGGCGTCAATGTCGGCATCCGCCAGGGCGACAAAGATCACGCGCGCATCACGCAGGTACTCGACATCGTGATCGACGAGGGCGTCAAATTCGTCGAAACCTACGGCCACAATCCCGAAGCCTGGATTCCGCGGCTGCACGACGCCGGCATCAAGGTGCTGCACAAGGTGCCGGCAGTACGCTTTGCCAAAAAAGCGCAGTCGGTCGGCGTCGATGCGGTGACCATCGTCGGCGCCGAAGCCGGCGGCCATCCCGGCACCGATCCGGTGGGCACCATGGTGCAGGCCGCGCTCGCCGCGCGCGAGCTGAAAATCCCGTTCATGATCGCCGGCGGCATCGGCACCGGCGCGCAACTGGTCGCGGCACTGGCGCTGGGCGCCGACGGCGTCGCCATCGGCACGCGTTTCCTGGTGGCTGAAGAAATCTGGGCGCACCGCAGCTACAAGGAGCGCCTCGTTGCCGCCGACGAAACCCATACCGCGTTGCTGCTGCAGACGCTGCGCAAAACCCAGCGCGCGCTGAATAACGCACAGGTGCAGCGGGTGCTGGAACTGGAACGCGAGCACGGCGGCGATATCGACGTGCTGTTCCCGTTGATCACCGGCAAACTGGGCCGCAAAGCCTATGAAACCGGTGATTACGAAAGTGCCATTTTGTCCTGCGGGCAAGCTGTGGCTTTCGCCGATAAAATAGAACCACTCGCCGCCATTGTTGCGCGCATTGAGGCCGAGGCACAGACTGCGTTGACGACACTTGACCGGTTACGCACTACTCCCGCCGCACCGTATCGCAATACCTGAATCCACGTACCGGACGGACTGCAGTCATGAGCATCCAGATCACCCGCAACGACGGCATCGCCACCGTGCTGCTGAACCGCGCCGACAAACTCAATGCGCTGTCCGGCGAGATGTATCACGATCTTGCCGACGCCTTTGCCGAACTCAATACCGATGACGCCGTGCGCGCCGTGGTGCTGACCGGCGCGGGCCGCGCCTTCTGCGCCGGCGGCGATGTCGGCACCATGGGCGGCTATGATGTGGTCAGCGGACGCAAGCGCTCCAAGAGCCACCAGCGCATGATCATCAATCTGCATCACCTGGAGAAACCGGTGATCGCCGCAGTGCGCGGCCCCGCCGCCGGCATCGGCGCCAGCATGGCCCTGGCCTGCGACCTGATCATCGCCAGCGAAACCGCCTATCTGCTGATGGCATTCAAGAATGTCGGCATTCCGCCCGACGGCGGCGCAATTTTTTTCCTGACCCAGCACCTGGGCATCGCGCGCGCCAAGGAAATCGTTTACAGCGCGCGCAAACTGCCGGCTGCGGAAGCCCGCGACATGGGGATCATCAGCAAGGTCGTACCCGACGATCAGCTCGAAACCGGGGCCATGACGCTGGCACGCGAGATCGCCGGCTCCGCGACCTACGCGCTGACGCTCGCCAAGCGCATGTTCCAGTTCATGTACACGCCGACGCTGGAGCAATTGCTGGAACTCGAAGTCATGGCCATCGGCGGCGCGCGCATGACGCACGATCACGTTGAAGGCGTCACCGCATTCAAGGAAAAGCGCAAGCCGGCGTTTACAGGTAAATAGAAATTAATGAATAAAATCAACGTGTTACATTAATGCCTGTCTGGACCAGACAAACGCTGGCCGAAACTCTCGCCGCCACTGCTGCTGCACACGCGCAGGATGAAGCATTGTGCATCACCGGCCGCCGGCTGACTTACGCCGAACTGCGCGACAACGTGCGTGAAGTCGCGCAGGGATTGCGCGCGCTGGGCATCACGCGCGGCGATCATGTCGCCGTGTGCATGGGCAATTCGCTGGAGTGGGTGATTTTTTTCTACGCCGCCGCAAGCATCGGTGCAGTGACCGTGCCGGTCAACACGCGCTTCATGGCCGACGAAATGCACTACTGCCTGAAACAGGCCGATGTGAAGCTGCTGTTCATCGCCGACCGTTTTCTGAAAATTGATTTCATGGCCATGCTGCGCGGCATCTGTCCGGCGCTGGACGGCGCCCTGCCCGACCCTGCGCTGCCCTTGCTGCAAACCGTGGTCGTGTTCGGCCGCGACGTGCCTGCCGGCGCCATCAGTTTCGGCGACCTGCTGGAAAAAGGCGCGGTTTACGATGAAGCGTATCCGCCGGAAGTCAAAGCGGACGACGTGCTGCTGATGCAGTTCACCTCGGGCACAACCTCGCACCCCAAGGGCGTGCTGCTGACCCACGACAACATGCTGCGCAACGCGGCGTATGTCGCAGCGCGCTTCCATTTGCAGGCCGGCGACCGTTACTACAGTGCACGGCCCTTCTATCATGTCGCCGGCACTACGCTGTCCTTGCTCGCCGCTCTGACCACCGGTGCCTGCCTGCTGTCTTCTGCCTCATTCGATGCTGAAGAAGCGCTGGTGACGATGTGGAGCGAGGAATGCACGCACACTTCGGGCAACGACACCATGTTCCTGATGATGATGAACCATCCGAATTTCGACAAATACCCGCTGGTGCTGCGCAACGGCTGGGCATCTGCCGGCCCGGAAGTCTCGCGCAAAGTCGTCGAGCGCATGGGCATCAAGGGTCTGTGCCAGGCGTACGGATTGTCGGAAGCATCACCCAACGTCTGCATGTCGTATCACGACGATGACTTTGAAAAACGCATCGCCGGCTGGGCGCACATCCTCGACGATGTTGAAGTACGCCTGGTTGATCCGGAAACCTGTGCAGTACAACCGGTGGGCAAAAGCGGCGAAATCCAGGTGCGCGGCTGGAGCGTGATGCAGGGTTATTACAAAATGCCCGATGAGACCGCGAAAACCGTACAGGCCGACGGCTGGCTGCATACCGGCGATCTCGGCGTGATAGACGATAATGGCCGGCTCAAATTCCTGACCCGCATCAAGGACGTGTTCCGCGTCGGCGGCGAGAACGTCACGCCGGCCGAAGTAGAAGAAGTACTGCACCAGCATCCGGCCATCCAGCAGGCGCAGGTCATCGGCGTGCCCGATCCGCGGCTGATCGAAGTGCCTGCCGCCTATGTCATCCTGAAGGCAGGCCAGTCGGCGACTCCCGGGGACATCATCATCTGGAGCAAGGAACGGCTGGCGAATTTCCGCGTGCCGCGTTACGTGAAAATCATCGACAGCTTCGAGAACATCGGCATGACCAGCAGCGCAAAAGTGCAGAAAAACAAATTGCGCGCGCAGGCGCTGATTGATTTTGGCTTGGAAGACACAACAGTGTAGAGCGCACAACGACATGGTTATACACCCCCTCACCCCAACTCTCTCCCCCGTGAACGGGGGAGAGGGAACACTTGAAGCAGAGCAGAGGGTTAGGGTGAGGAGTCTAAAGAACGGAGGCACCGCAGTGGATTTTTTTCTAGAACGTCCCGACGGTTGCAGACTTTTCTACACCATCGACGACTGCACCGACCCGTGGCGCAAACCGGAAACCATCCTGTTCGTGCATGGCCTTGCCGAATCGGGCGAGGCCTGGCGCGCCTGGGTGCCGCATTTCATGCGCGACTACCGCGTGG
>JANNHN010000343.1:0-6380 GCA_031404395.1 Betaproteobacteria bacterium | reverse complement strand
TGGAAACGAGCGATTTTGTCTGGTCTCGATTTGAATGTCGAGGTGCAGTGAGTAGGTTGGGGTGAGCTTGCGAACCCCAACGTGCGACCGCTGCAAATACTCGGGGTTTTCCACTCTACACTCTACTACTTTGCACTGGGTTCAGCGTTGGGGTTCCTTCGTCACCCCAACCTGCGTATTGAAAAACGTTGGGATACTACTGATTTTTATTAATTATTTTTCAGACAGTAGTGTTGCGCAATAACAGCGGCCACCGTTCGACCGGGATTAATTCGCCGTAACGCGCGGTCGCCAGCGCCGCGATTCCACCAGCGCGAGAAATTCATCCGTGATGCTGTTGAAGAATTCCGGCTCCTCCAGGTTGACCACGTGGCCGGTGGCCGGCACGACGGTGAGCCGCGCCGCGGGGCAGATGCGTTTGATGAACAATCCGGGATCCAGCGCATTTTCATCTTCATCGCCCACGACGATGTGCGTCGGCACCTGCAACCGGCGCAAGCTCCGCTCCAGGTCGTAGATTGACGGGCGGCGCGCCTGCAGCCCGCGCAGTGTATTGGCATGGCCCAGTCCGGAGTGCTCGGCAAAGCGCACCCAGAATTCACGCCAGGCGCGCGGGTCCTTGTGCATGAGCTGCACGCGGTTGGGCGCATCGCGGTAGCGTTTTGCCACTTCCCGCAGCGGCAACTCATCAAAACAACGCGCCGTGGCGGCGGTGTCGCGCAGAAACTGTTTTCGTTTCTGCGGATCAGAACCGGTGCCCGCGCCGATGGCGGTGAGCGACAGCGCCATGCGCGGATAACGCAGCCCGAAGTGGAGTGTGGCCGCAGCGCCCATGGAGCAACCGATGATGTGCGCCTTGCGCAGCTTCAGGTGGCGCATCACGGCGGCAAGATCGTCGGTCGCGATGTCTTGGGAATATTGGGTCCACGATTTCGGAATGTCCGACGGCGGGTAGCCCCGCGCGTTGTAGGCGATGCAGCGATAGCGGCGGCTGAAGTGCCGCATCTGCGCCTCCCAGCTGCGGAAATCCCCCGAGAATTCATGTACGAACACGATCGGCGTGCCCTTGCCGGATTCTTCGTAGTAGAGCTGCGCGTTTTTTGATGTTGCGTAGGGCATATCGGCTCCCTGTTCCCGCTTACGGCGTGACTTTGACGTCTTTCCAGAACGCGACGCGGCCGCGGATTTCCCTGGCGGCGTCCTTGGGCTCGGCGTAGTACCACACGGCGTCGGGATTGGTGCTGCCGCTGACATCGAGCGTGTAGTAATTGGCCGTGCCTTTCCAGGCGCACACGGAGGTGCTGCTGCTGGGGCGCAGATATTCCGCCTTGACCGCAGCCAGCGGGAAGTAATGGTTGTTTTCGACTACGACGGTGTCGCCGGATTCAGCGATGACGGTGTTGTTCCAGATGGCTTTCATGATTTCATCGACCTTCAAGCATTCATCGCCCCTCGAACTTCGGTTTGCGTTTCTCGATAAATGCCGCCATGCCTTCTTTCTGGTCTTTGGACGCAAACAGCATTTGCAGTGTGCGCGTTTCCAGCGTGAGGCCCGTTTCCAGCGACGCATCCATGCCGCGCAGCACAGCCTCTTTGGCCTGCTGAACGGCGAGCGGCGCCAGCTCGGCGATTTGCGCGGCCATGGCTACTGCGCGTTTCTCGACTTCGGCATCCGGCACCACTTCACTGACCAAACCCATGTCGAAAGCTTCCTGCGCACCGAACAGGTCGCCGGTCAGCACATAACGCATGGCTTTGTATTTGCCTACGGTGCGCGGCAGGCGCTGCGTGCCGCCGCCGCCGGGGATGATGCCGATTTTCACTTCGGGCTGGCCGAATTTTGCCGACTCGCCGGCGATGATGATGTCGCAGGTCATCGCCAGCTCGCAGCCTCCCCCCAGCGCGAACCCGTTGACCGCGGCAATGACCGGTTTCGTGCAGCCATAGATGGTGCGCCACAGTTTCTGGGTGCCGCGCAGCAGCATGTCGATGGTGCCGGCGTTGGCCATTTCCTTGATATCGGCGCCGGCGGCGAAGGATTTGTCATTGCCGGTCAGCACGATGCAGCGCACGGTGTCGTCATCGGTCATCGCCGTCAGGTGTTGGGCGATCAGTTGGCGCACTTCCAGATTCAGCGCATTGCGCGCCTCCGGGCGGTTGATGCGGATCAGGCCGACGCCCTCTGCCGGACGTTCGGTGACGACGACGGGTGTGGTCATGAAAACCCTCTTGTTCTGATGCTTTGTTATTGTTTGGCGAGACCGATATCGACCAGCACGGCCTTGATGTCGGCGTAGTCCTTGGCGAGATCCTTGCTGAACTGTGCACTGGTGACGAAATCGTCGGACCAGTAGTTCTTGTCGAGATCGTCTTTCCATTCCGGGGTTGACGTGACCTTGCGCAGCACGCCTTCCCAGTAGGCGATCTGCGCCGGGGTCAGGCCTTTCGGACCCATGATCGCACGCCAGCCGCCATAGACCAGATCTGCGCCCTGTTCCTTCCAGGTCGGAATCTGGGCAAACGCGCCGGAGAAACGTTTTTCCGAGGACACGCCGATCACGCGCAGCCGGCCTTCGGCGAGGTGCGAGGCGACATTGCCGGCTGCCGTGGTGACCATGTCGATATGGCCGCCCAGCACCTGGGTGACGGCTTCCGCCGAGCCCTTGAAGGCGACGGCCTTGAGGTTGCGCGCGTTGACGCCGATGCTCTTGGCGAGCAGGCCGGCAGCGATGTGGTTGTGGCTGCCCAGTGCGGTAGCGAAGCCGATGGACACCGATTGCGGATTTTCCTTGAGTTTCGCAATCAGATCCTTGCCGGTCTTGAGCGGTGAGTTAACGTTGACTGCGAACACCACGTAGTCGTTGAACAGCGAGGCGATCGGCGTGAAGTCCTGATAGCTGATCGGGCTGGAGCCGACAATGTGGTTGGTCAACAGTGCGGTGGTGCCGATCAGCAGCGTGTGGGGATCCCCTTTTTTCTGGCTGACATAATTGAAGGCAATCGAACCGCCGCCGCCGGGGCGGTTGACCACGGTCAGCGATGTCGGAACCAGCTTGCCTTCAATGATGGCTTTTTCGACGGCGCGCGCGGTTTTGTCATTGCTGCCGCCCGGGGCGGAGCCGACGACGATTTCGACGTTTCTCGCCGGCGACCAGCTTTGTGCCGCCGCGGGGCCGGCCATGGCGATGGTAATGCCGGCGAATACTGCGATGAGCGTGTATTTCATGATGTGCTTCTCCTGGTTCAGATTTACAGCGGTTTGATACCTGCGTGCTTGATGATCCTGGCGTACTTTTCGGTTTCCGCCTGAATGAATTTATCGAACATCTCAATCGTGCCGCCTTTGGTGATCAGGCCGTCGCGATCAAATTTTTCACGAACGTCTTTCCCGGCGAGCGCCTTGTTCGTATCGGCGTTCACCTTGTTGATGATGTCCTTCGACACCTTGCCCGGCGCCATCAGGCCGAACCAGTTGCTGACTTCATAGCCTTTGAGACCTGATTCATCGAATGTCGGCACGTCCGGCACTGCAGGGAAACGCTCCGTGCTGCTGATGGCAATGGCGCGCAGGCGCCCCGACTGCATATGCGGCATCAGCGCCGGCACGCCGCTGAAGACCATTTCAATATGACCGGCGACAGCATCGGTAATTGACGGCGCGTTGCCTTTGTAGGGCACGTGCAGAATATTAATGCCGGCCATCACATTAAACAATTCACCGGCCATATGATTGGAGCTGCCCAGGCCCGCAGTGGCGAAATTCAACTGGCCAGGGCGCGCCTTGGCCAGCGCGATCAATCCCTTGAGATTTTTTGCCGGCAGCGACGGATGCACGGCCAGGATGGCGGCACCCTGCACGCACCACACCACCGGCGCGAAATCGCGCTGCGTGTTGTAAGGCGGCTTGGCGTAGAGCGTCATGTTGATGGCGTTGGATGCGCCGCCCATGAACAGCGTGTAGCCGTCGGGTGCGGCACGCGCGGCGAGTTCCGAGCCGATGTTAGTGCCGCCGCCGGGGCGATTATCGACCACGACCTGCTGGCCCCACATCTCAGCGAGTTTAGCGCCCACGGTGCGCGCGGTGTAATCAGTATTGCCGCCCGCGGCGTAGGGCACGATGACGCGCACCGTGCGTGTCGGCCAGTTCTGCGCCCACGCCGGAGCAGTGGCCAGCGCCACACCCAGAAAAACTATTAACTTATTGATTTTATTCATATTATCTCCTCGCGCTGGGTTCAAGACGATGCTGATACAACTTCGTTGACGAGTGCTGTGCCGCGCTGCCAGCGTTCCAGATTAGCGATGAACATCCGGTAAACACGCCCGTCATTGCCTGCTGCACTCCCCGAATTGTGCGGCGAAACGATCACGTTGGGCAGATTCCACAACGGGGATTCCGCCGGCAACGGTTCCTGCGCGAATACGTCGAGGTAGGCGCCGCCGATGTGCCCTTCGCGCAATGCGGCAATCAGCGCAGTTTCGTCGATGATCTCGCCGCGTGCAATGTTGAGTATGCGCGCACCCTGCGGTAATCGCGCCAGCATGCCGGCGCTGATCAGGCCGCGGGTGTCAGTCGTCAGCGGGCAGGTGATGATCAGCCAGTCGGCGCGCGGCAGCAGCTCAGCAAGCTTTCCCGGCGGATGCAGTTCATCGACGGGATCATCGGCGCGCTGCGGGCCGCGCCGCATGCCGATTACCTTCAGGCCGAGCACGCGCGCGAGCCGGGCGATTTCAGTACCGATGCTGCCGAGGCCGAGGATCAGCACGGTCTGGCCGACGAGATCGCGCGGAAAATCCGGGACGCGCGCCGGATCCCAGCGCCGCGCATGCTGTCCGGCCAGCCAGCGCGGAAAATTGCGCGCCAGCATCAGCAGCCCGGTCATCGCGGTCTGTGCGATCGGTTCGGAGATGGCGCCGGCGGAAGTCGTCAGGCGCACGCCGCGCTGGAGCATTTCGGTATAAATCGGATGATCAACCCCGGCGTTGAACACATGCAGCCACTGCAATGCCGGCGCCTTGCGCACCGTCGAAAAAAACTGGCGTGAATGTACCGGGAACACGTCATTCGAGAAAAACGCGCAGTCGAGACGTGCGTAATCCGCATCGGCAAGACGACCCTCGGGAT
Source organism: Betaproteobacteria bacterium (assembly GCA_031404395.1). GTDB lineage: Bacteria > Pseudomonadota > Gammaproteobacteria > Burkholderiales > SG8-41. Next base: position 1,255 of record JANNHN010000343.1, on the reverse strand, counting down.
CGGCAGGCAACACCACGAGTTCCAGCGCCAGACCGGCGGTGCGCGCTTGAGTCGCGAGGTCTGCGCCGCGCTCGGCGTGCAGTTGGTGTGAGACCAGCAGTACGGACATGGGTTAAGGCAGGGGGTACGCGACGGAAGAGCGGAGATTTTACCCACTCTTTGCTAACATGTGATGGTCGCCTGCCCCGCAACAAACAGGAAAGTCCCTAACAGTGAATATCGGCACGCTGGAATTGACCCAACAATTGATTGCCCGCCGCTCGGTATCGCCGGAAGATGCCGGCTGTCTGGAACTGGTGATGGCGCGGCTGAAGCCGCTCGGTTTCGAATGCGAAGTCATTGCCATGAACGGCGTCACCAACCTGTGGGCGCGCCGCGGGCGCGCCGCGCCGGTAGTGTGTTTCGCCGGGCATATCGATGTGGTGCCGACCGGGCCGCTGGAGCACTGGCAGATCGATCCGTTTACGCCGACGGTGCAGGACGGCGTACTGTACGGGCGCGGCGCTGCCGACATGAAAACCTCGATCGCGGCGTTTGTGGTCGCGCTGCGCGATTTCATCAAGGCTAACCCCGATCATCCGGGATCGCTGGCAGTACTGTTCACCTCCGATGAGGAAGGTCCGGCCACCGACGGCACGGTGCGCGTGGTCGAAGCGCTGGCCAGGCGCGGCGAAAAACTCGACTACTGCATCGTCGGCGAACCGACGTCGGCAAAAAAATTCGGCGACACCATCAAGAACGGGCGGCGCGGTTCGCTGTCCGGCATCCTCACGGTCAACGGCGTGCAGGGCCATGTCGCGTATCCGCATCTGGCGCGCAATCCGATCCACGAAGTGGCGGCAGCCATTGCCGAGTTATCGACCACGGAGTGGGACCGCGGCAACGAGTATTTCCCGGCGACGACCTGGCAGGTGTCGAATTTCACCTCCGGTACCGGCGCCAATAATGTGATTCCCGGCGTTGCGCGCGTGCAATTCAATTTCCGCTTCTCGACCGCGAGCACCGTCGAATCGCTGCAGACGCGGGTGCACGGCATCCTCGACAGACACGGCGTGCAGTACGATCTTGAGTGGCGCTACGACGGCCGGCCTTTCCTGACGCAGAAGGGCGACCTGGTGGCTGCAGTGTCGCGCGCGATCAAGGAAATTACCGGCGTTACCACCGAACTATCAACCTCCGGAGGGACTTCCGACGGGCGCTTCATCGCCGACATCTGCCCGCAGGTCGTCGAGTTCGGCCCCAGCAACGCGACCAT
>JANNHN010000342.1:0-3311 GCA_031404395.1 Betaproteobacteria bacterium | reverse complement strand
ACCTTCATGAGTGTCGCCGGCCTGCCGGCACGCGCCGTGCTGACCCCCTGGCTGAAAAACTATCTGCGCCGCGAGAAATCGTTGCAAGCGCATGCCAAAGCCGACCCGCGCCGCTGCGTACCCGGATTCGAATGCCTCACGGTCTGCGGACTGCGCGACGGCATTGCCAGCATCGGCCAGTTCTGCATCGACATGCGGCTGGCGTTTGCACTCAAAGGCGACGTCAAAAAAGGCTTGTTTTTCCGCGGCAGCGAAAGCCTGCCGTTCGGCACCGCAATCCGGCCGGTGGCGGAACTGCTCGATTATCTGCTGACCGGAAGAATGCCAAACCTCAGCACAGCCACGGCAACGTGCTGCGCGTAAGCGCGCAGTTAACCAGCAAGCCCCGATGAGGGCGTCCCGAAATTTCACGGCAAAAGGTTACCGCCGGCAAGCGGATCTTTCGTTCGCACCGCCTCGATAGCCGCGTCGAACGCCTCAAACTGCCCATTTTCGATATTGAGCACAAGCACCTTGTTCAGTATTTCCTTAACAAGGGATGCTTATTCAGGGCACACAGGAGCGGGCGCTTCTCGAGTGAAAGACGTTCAACCCGACTTTCCATCGAGCCGCGGTCGCGTCAGCACCGGCCAGTAGCATACCGCATACATGCCAAACGCGGCGGACCAAAGCACGCCGGAAAACTGAATACTTGTCAGATAAAACCCGGGCAACATCATGCCGCCGAAGACGCGGACAATCGTCGCGATTTGTATCAGTAGAAATGCGGTGAGTTCATAGCCCTCCGCGATCAGCGGCCGCCCGGTATGGCCGCGGGCAGTGCGGGTCATCATGCCCAGGGTCAAACCGCCAATCGCGCCGACAGTCAGCGCATGCGTAGCAAAAGCGCCGGCCACCAGATCCAGCGCAGACAGTCCGCGCAGCGCCAGATGCACCACGATCCATGCGTACGCGGCATGAAGTATCCACACCAGCGGCGTGACAAGCGTGCGCCACGGCTTCCACAGAACAAGACGCACGCCATGCGCCAGCGCCCCGATCAGCGCAATCATGGCGATGATGGACTGGGCCCATTGCAGCACATCCGCCGCAAACAACAGAATGACCGCGCCCAGCGTAATTTTTTCCACCCACGCGTGGCGCGTAGCGTTGGCGCCAGGTACGCCGTTGTTGGTAAACATCGGAATCACGCGGCCACCCATGACCACCATGATGAACAGCACCACGTCCAGCGCGATCTGCAGGCCCAAACGCGGCGACAGTTCAATGCGCCCCTGCACCGCCAGATGCACCGCCAAAATCAGCCCGCCCATCATCAGCAGCAGCCCGATAAAAAAATAATTGCGGACATTACGTGCTCGCAACAACGGAATACCGATCGCCACTGCGACCGCGACCGGAAAAGCCGCGTTTACCACGGCTGCTGTCATGGCCAACGGTGTCAGCACCAAAACCCTGCCGCAGACCCACAGCGCGGCCAGCGCCATCAGCGGCGCGCCGGTTGGCGTCGGCTGGCCCGTCCATGCGCGCACTGCCGTCAGCAGAAAGCCGGTGATGACCGCAACCGTGTATCCAAACAACATTTCGTGACCGTGCCATAGCGGCCCCTGCAGGTACGCCGAAGTGAGGTAGCCTGAGAATTGCGCGGTCCAAAGCAGCACGCTGGTGGCGCTAAAGACGCTGGCCAGCAGATAAAAAGGACGAAAGCCCAAGCGCCATAGCGCGAAGCCTGCCACTGCCGCGCTCAACCGAACAGCAAGGGCTGGCCCTGCCGGTCGAACGGCAGGAACGAGCCGAACGCGCCACTCTTGATGGCTTCAATCATGCGTTGCAGCGATTGATCGGCTTCCACGCTCGTCGGCGGGCGGCCACCGCGCCCGGACAGGCCAGCCACGAACACGACGGCCCAGTCGTGCCCGAACTGGCGCGACTCTTCCACCAGCGCCGCGAACGTATCCAGTTCTTCGGGCGTTTTGTCCACAGACATCAATGGCTTGAGCGCACCGCCCTGCCCGTCCTGAAATCGGGCACGCTGTTCAGGCGTGCCATTGTCGAGCAATTCGGCACTGGCAAAGACAAACAGCAGCCGCTGTGGCTCGGACTGCTCGCGCGCGGCGCGCAGCAGGTCGTCAAAGTTCGAAATATTCATGCTATTGCACCAGCGGCGTGTTGGCTGCGTCGAGTTCTACACCGTCCACCGTGGCTGCACCGGCTAACAGGCGCAGGTACTGGCGCAGCGCCGTGACGAAAGTCTGCTGGCGCAGCGAATTCGCCACCGCGCCGCGCACCGATTCGAACGGTTGCGCCACACCCGGTTCGCGCTCCAGCACTTCAACAATATGCAGCCCGAAGCGGCTGTGCACCAGACGCGGCAGCACGCCCACTTCGACATGGCCGAACAGTTCGCGCGCAAACTCCGGTGCGCAATCCTCGGTGCTGAGCCAGCCCAGATCACCACCCTCGGCACCGCTGGGGCAGTTGGACCACTGGCGCGCCGCATCGGCAAAGCGGTCGGCAGCCTGGTCGTCATGGCAACGCACATCAAGAAAAATGGGTTCCGCGCGCTTGCGTAATGCCGCCACATCCACACCCGGCGTCACGGCAAACAAAATATGCCTCACCCGTACGCGTTCTCCGGTACAGTACGTAGCCTCGTGCGCGGCATGGTGGCGGCGGCAAGCCTCTGCCGAAGGTTCCGGCATATTAAGATTTTTCTCGATGAGCGTCTCGATGGCGCTTGATGCCGCTTCGCTGATTACGCCGTCGGTGGGAGGCGTATCGTTCGCATCCAGCAGGCCAGCGGCCTGCGCGGCCTGGCGCAGCAACTCGGTGCAAGCGCGTTGGCGCAATTCGTCGGGCGAAAGTTGGTCGCTCACGGCGTGTAAGGGCACACCGTTGATGCGCGCCAGCGCCGATGGTTGCAAGGTGTCGTTTGTCATGCACTCTCCTTAAACACCGGCGCCGGGCTCGCGCGCCGGGGGTTGGTTGTGGCCCGGCGGCAGATTCAGCCGGCGGCTACGCACGATCTGGTACGGGCGAAACAGGTAACTCACCGATGCAAAGCCGCTCCATACATGCACCAGCCGGCTGAACGGAAACAGCAGGAAGATCGTCATGCCGAACACCAAGTGGAAAAGGATGGGCCACGGCAAGTTAACCAGCGCTTCGGGGTCGACCGCACGCAGAGTGACGATGCGCTGCGCCCAGTCGGCCAATATCAGCATGATGCTGCCGTCCCGGTGATACAAGGAATATGGCAGCGTGATCAGACCCACCAACAATTGCACCCACAGGATGACGAGAACGGCAAT
>JANNHN010000341.1:0-3917 GCA_031404395.1 Betaproteobacteria bacterium | reverse complement strand
CAGCCCGTGTCGAGCCCAAGCACGCCGTGTTCGTTGACGTAACCCAGGGCGGACCAGTGGCCGAACACGATGCGTTCGCCGGAGGATCTGCGCCAGGGGACGCGGAACCAAGGCAGCGTGCCCGCGGGGGCGGCCGCGGGCGCGCCCTTGAACTTGAGTGCAGGTTATCCATGTGCGGACTCCCGGGGAAACACTGAACAAGTGTAGTTTTCACAAAAGGCCACGACGTGTTTCCTCTGTAGTGGGGGATATACAAGGGGCATGTCCCCTTGTTCAGTAATTTCCTAGTGTGTCGCTGCCGGCCCACCGGCAGTGACCGTCGGCGCGGCCAGACGCTGAATCATGACATTGACGCAGGCCGGTTTGCCGCTGGCAATCGCGCGCTGGATAGCCGGGCGCAATTCTGCGGCACAGGTCACCAGTTCACCGTGGCCGCCGAGTGCCGCCACCGCCAGATCGTAACGCGTTGCCAGCAATTCGCAACCGTGGGCGCGTGCTTTGCCGTAGCTGCGCAACTGAATCTGATGCTCGGCGTTCCAGCAGGCATCGTTGCCGACGACAATGACGAAAGGCAGCTTCTCCCGCACCGCCGTATCGAACTCCATCAAGTGATAACCAAACCCGCCATCGCCCATCATGACTATTACCGGCGCCTGCGAACGCGCCATGCGTGCGGCCAATGCAAACGGCACGCCGCTGCCGATGGAACCACCGGGGCCGTTGATGATACGCGTGGGTGCCGACACACAGGCTTGCCCCCACTGGGCAAACTCGCCGCCGTCGACAATGAATACCGCATCGGGCGACGCATTCAGCGCTTCCTGTACCGCGCGGCTCACTTCGACCGGGTGGGGCGGACCGGCATCGCCGGTTTTAATGTCGCGCCAGGTCGCAGGCCGGAATGTCATTGCATCGACAACTTCCTGGAACCAGGCATCGCCGGACTTGCGCTGCCCCGCCTTGATCAATGCATTCACCACAGCGACAGTATCCGCCTGCGCCGACATCATCACGCGTGCTGCGCCCAGATTGCCGGCTGCACGTTGCAGCGCTTCAGCCTCGGGATCAATGACCGCAAAACGGCAATCCGCGGCAATCGCCGTCGACTGCCCGAAGTGCAGTGAAAAATCAGGACGTTTACCGATCAGCACAACAAGATCCGCCCGCGCCAACACGCCGGCAAACGCACCGATGCTGGCATCCTTGACACCGCGCGGACTTTCCATGCACACCGCCGGCACGCCGGTGGCGGCAGCGAGCTGTTTGACCTTTGCCGACACCGGCGCGTGCGACATCACCGGACCGAGCAGGATCAGCGGGCGCGCCGCGGATTTCAGTAATGCCTGCAGCGCAGCAACGGATTTCGGGTCCAGCGGATTTTCCACGGCTGCGAAATCAGCGGGCCGCGCCAGCCGGCTGACACCATCGGCTACTTTCGCTTCCAGCACATCGAAAGGCAGACTCAGATGCACGGGGCCGGGGCGTCCGGAGCGCGCGATGCGGCAGGCTTTCGCAATATCTGCGCCGAGCGTCTCGGCGCTCGCCGCCGTCCACGAAGCTTTGACCACCGGCGCCGCAAGATCGGCCTGGCGCATTTCCTGGAACGAACCACGCCCCAGTTCATTGAGCGGCGCATGCCCTGACAGCAGCACCATGGGGGAATCCGCTGCGAGCGCCGTGTACAGCGCACCAACACCGTTGGCATGGCCGGGACCACCGGTGAGCAACGCAATGCCGGGTTCGCCGGTCAGCCGCCCCCAGGCATCAGCCATGTGTACTGCGGCGCCTTCGTAACGCACGTGGGTAATGGCAAGCTTTGCTTCGATGGCGGCGTCATAGACCGGCATGATGTGGTTGCCGGACAGCGAAAATATCCGGCGCAGGCCGGCTTGCGCCAGTGTACGCGCGAGGATGTCGGCGCCGCGGAGTTGAGTCATCAGTGGGTGTTTCTAATTCAATAAATCAGGAACCGCAGAAAACCCGCGGACAGCGTCGGCGCGAACAATCGCACCGCGGCCGTACGGCAGGTTATCCCACAACTGCTTTACGCGCTTTCGTACAAACGGGTCATCACGAATTCATTGTGGCCCAGTGCCTCGGCGGCAGTCAGACGGCCGTTGCAGGTGCGCAGCATCACTTCGATCAGCTCGTCGCCGGTCTGCTCGAGATTTTTCTCCCGCTGCAGCAAGCCGGAGCAATCGTAATCGACGTGCTCCGACATCGTGCGCACGGTGCGCGGATTGGCCGTGAGCTTGACCACCGGAATAATCGGATTGCCGATGACGTTGCCCTGCCCGGTCGGGAACAAATGCACCACATAGCCGGAGGCCGCGCACAGCGTGACCATTTCAGCCGCGGCCGAGGATGAATCCATGAACCACAGACCCGGCCTGGTCGGCTCCTCGGCCTTGTCGAGCACACCGATGACTTTGCATTTTTTGCCGATTTTCTGGATGTTGCCCAGCGCTTTTTCCTCGATGGTGGTCAGGCCGCCGGCGATATTGCCCTTGGTCGGCTGCGAATCAGACAGATCGCTGGTCTTGTGGCGTTCAATGATTGCCTGGTAGCGGTCGAACATTTTCATGAACTGCGCACGCACTTCCGGCGTCGCGCAGCGGTCGGCCACGATGTTCTCGCCGCCGGTGATCTCGGTGGTCTCACCGAAGCACATGGTGACGCCCAGCGGTTCGAGTTTGTCGAACGCGCTGCCGACGGTGGGATTGGAACCGCAGCCGGAAGTCGTGTCGGATTCGCCGCACTTGGTCGAAACCCACAGGTCGCTGATCGGACATTGTTCGCGCTGCAGCTCGGAGGCCCACTGCACGTATTCCTTGGCGACCTTGGAGGCGCGCAAGATAGTGTCATGATCGCCGTGCATCTCAATGCCGAAGCCGGTGACCGGTTTTCCGGTCTTGGCGATGCCGTCGACCACTTTCTTGGCCCAGCCCTCTTCAATGCAGATCACCACGACTGCCGCGACGTTGGGGTTGGCCCCCGCGCCGATCAGCGTGCGGAAATGCAGATCCAGGTCGGCACCAAACTGCAGCCGGCCATACGGGTGGGGAATAGCGATCGCACCTTTGACGTTGTTGGCGACTGCTTCTGCTGCGGCGTTCGACAGATCGTCCACCGGCAGGATGATGACGTGGTTGCGGACGCCGACGCGGCCGTTCTCGCGGCGATAACCCGAGAAAGTGGTTTTGCTGTTAATCATTTTTGACCTCGTTAGATGTGAACGGGGAAGCGGGTGTACGGGTAGATTCGAAACGGGAAAACCAGCGGCCTACCAGCGCTTGGTCTTGATGTTGTGGACGTGAGCGTGCTCACCCACCTTGATGTCAGCCACCGCCTTGCCGATATCGAAACCGTATTTGATGATGGTGTCGCCCTTCTTGATTTCGCGGAGCGCCGCCTTGTGCCCGATGGGAATGTCGTTGAGGGCCTTGACCTTGATCGTGGAGTCATCTTCCATGACCCAGCCGATCATTTCCTGTCCGGACTTGATGCCTTCGATGACGGCCACGCCGACCGTGTCTTTCTTGTCGTGTACCAACAGATGAATCATTTCGCCTCCTCGATGAATACCGCAGATGTGAATAAAGGGATGCAGAAAACAGGCTGTACGGAGCCGATCATGCTAACTCCGGCCGTTCCAGCCAGTCAACTATATGACCTATATGAATTCACCCGAGGCGTGCTAGACTGCCGCACACGACGATGGCCGCCCCCGATCCCATGGCCGACACATTGGCCGGAAACAACCTGACCGCTGCTCCGCTCTACCGCGAGGTGCATTGGCGCATCACGCGTGCACTCGCCGAAGGCCGATGGAAACCGGGCGAAGCCATACCCAGCGAATCACGGCTGGCGGCGGATTTCAGCGTATCGATCGGCACCATCCGCCGCGCCATCGACGA
>JANNHN010000340.1:0-6437 GCA_031404395.1 Betaproteobacteria bacterium | reverse complement strand
ATCAGCGTCAGCCACGCCCGTGAACACAACCTGAAAAACATCAGCGTCGATATTCCGCGCGGCAAATTCACCGTGGTCACCGGCGTATCGGGCAGCGGCAAATCGACACTGGCCTTCGACATTGTGTTCGCCGAGGGCCAGCGCCGTTATCTCGAATCGCTGAACGCCTACGCGCGGCAGTTCGTGCAGGCGGCAGCGCGGCCTGATGTCGATGCGATTTACGGCATTCCGCCGACGGTGGCCATCGAACAGCGCACCAGTCGCGGCGGCCGGCGCAGCACGGTGGCCACACTCACCGAGATTTACCATTTCCTGCGCCTGCTCTACGTCAAGTTGGGCACCCAGTACTGCCCGGACTGCGATGTCGCCATCGAACCGCAAAGCATCGACCAGATCGCCGCGCGGATCCTGAAGAATTATCGCAATGACCGCATCGGTCTGCTGGCGCCGCTGGTGGTCAGCCGCAAGGGCTATTACACGGACCTCGCCAAATGGGCTGCGGGCAAGGGTTACACGCATCTGCGGGTCGATGGCGAGTTCATCCCGACCGCACCGTGGCCGCGGCTGGCGCGCTTCAAGGAACACAACATCGAACTGCCGGTTGCTGACTTCCGCGTGACAGCGGAGAACGAAGCGCAATTGCGCGCCGGTCTCGCCGCCGCGCTGGAACACGGCAAAGGCATCGTGCAGGTGCTGGGCGGGCTCGATACGCTGGCCGCAGCGATGGCAAAAAAGGACGCGCGAAAAATCCGCCTGAGCGAAACCGTGTATTCGGTAAAACGCGCCTGCCCGTCGTGCCACCGGAGTTTTCCGGAACTCGATCCGCGGTTGTTTTCGTACAACTCCAAACACGGCTGGTGTCCGTCGTGTTTCGGCACCGGCCTGACGCTGGAAAAAATCGACTGGGATGAAGAGCGCGAAAAAACCGGCACCGAGGACCATGTGCTGGATTCGTGGCTGAACTGGCTGGAAGTCGATGAGCCCTGCCCGGCGTGCGACGGCAAACGTCTGAACCCCACGGCGCTGGCGGTGCGTTACCGCAAGCGTTCGATCGCCGCGCTCGCCGCGCTGCCTGTGGCGAAACTCGCGCGTGAATTCACCGACGTCTCCTTCACCGGGCGCGAAGCGGCGATTGCGCGCGACATCGTCACTGAAATCCGCAGCCGGCTGAGCTTCCTCGACGAAGTCGGCCTCGGTTACCTCGCGCTCGACCGCGCGGCGCCAACGCTGTCCGGCGGCGAAGCCCAGCGCATCCGCCTCGCCGCCCAGCTCGGCTCGAATCTGCGCGGCGTCGCCTACATCCTGGATGAGCCGACCATCGGTCTGCATCCGCGCGACAACCGCATCCTGCTCGACACGCTGGCGAAACTGCAGACCAAAGGTAATACCCTGATTGTCGTCGAACACGATGAAGACACCATCCGCCGCGCCGACCATGTGATCGATCTCGGCCCCGGCGCGGGACGCCGCGGCGGGCATGTCGTCGCTGCGGGCACCGCCATGCAGTTGCAGAAAAATCCGCAATCAGTGACCGGACGTTTTCTGGCGAACCCGCTGCAGCATCCGCTGCATCCACCGCGACGCGTCGATCACAAAACGCTTTCACTGCAGATTCGCGGCGCGCAATTGCATAACCTGCAGCGCATCAACGCGCGCGTACCGCTGGGGCGGTTAACCGTGATCACCGGCGTGTCGGGCTCGGGCAAATCGACGCTGGCGCGCGACGTAGTGCACGCCAATCTCGCGCGGCTGGTCAGCGTCAAATCAAAAATATCAATAAAAACAACAGGTTGCATTAAAATTACGGGGTGGCAGACGGTGGGCCGCGTGCTCGAGGTCGATCAGACCCCCATCGGCAAAACACCGCGCTCGTGCCCGGCGACTTACGTCGGTTTCTGGGACACCATCCGCCGTTTGTATGCCGAAACGCCGGAAGCGCGCATGCGTGGTTACACGGCGAGCCGTTTTTCATTCAATACCAAAGGCGGTCGCTGCGAGGCCTGCGAGGGTCAGGGCGTGCAGAAAATCGAAATGAGTTTTCTGCCCGACGTCAAAGTGCCCTGCGATGTCTGCGGCGGCGCGCGCTTCGATGCCGAAACCCTGAGCGTGCGCTTCAAGGACAAATCCATCGGCGATGTGCTGGCCTTGTCGGTCGATGAAGCCGTGGAATTTTTTGCGGCGCACACGGCGATTCATCACGCGCTGCGTTTGCTGCAGGATGTCGGCCTGGGTTATCTGACGCTGGGCCAGCAAAGCCCGACGCTGTCGGGCGGCGAGGCGCAGCGCATCAAGCTGGTCACCGAACTGGCCAAGGTGCGCATCAACACAGCCCTCATCCCTGACCCTTCTCCCGACGGGAGAAGGGAAGTACTTGCCTCCCCTCTCCCTCTGGGAGAGGGGGCGGGGGTGAGGGACGGACGAGCCGGCGGACGGCCAGGCCGTGCCGGTGCGCAAAAACACACCCTCTATGTACTCGACGAGCCGACCGTGGGTCTGCACATGGCGGATGTCGAAAAACTGATCCACGTGCTGCACCGGCTGGTCGATGCCGGCAATTCGGTGGTGGTGATCGAACACAATCTCGACGTGATGGCCGAGGCAGACTGGATCATCGATCTCGGGCCGGAAGGCGGCGACGGCGGCGGGCGCATTGTCGCCGAAGGTTCGCCGGCGCAGGTCGCCGCCAAATCCGCGCGCTCGCACACCGCGCGCATACTCGGCGAGTTTCTCGCGGCGCGCAGCCGCTAGCCCCCGGGAATTTCCCGTTGCAGGCACGGTCTATAATGCGTCATCTCCTCCCCGAATGCCGCACTATCCATGATCCCTGCTGTACGCCCCATGCGCTTTTCAGTTGTCATTGCCGTTGCATTCATACTGGCCTCGTGCGCAACGGTGATGGACGAGCGCCCCATCCCGCTGCCCGAGGGTCGCTGGGAACTGCTCTCGGCCAGTTTCACCGACATCGGCCGCATCCCCGGTGTGCCGCGCGCGACGCTGCAGATTCGCGACGGCCGGTTGACTGCGTTCAGTGGCTGCAACACGGGCACCGGCGGCGTAACTTCCGTTGACGGCAAGCTGGTGGCGCCAGCGCTGGCGACTACGCGTCGCGGCTGCCCGGAGCCGCTCGGCGGATTTGAAGGCCGGCTGTTCAAGATGCTGCACGCACAGCCCTATTTCCGCGTGGAGGCCGATGTGCTGACGCTCGCTGCCGGCGAACTCAGTGCGCGTTTCCGCCGGCTGCCCGAACTGAAACCAGCGGCAAAACCCGCCCAACCATGATCGCGCACACACTCACCGCGCACACCAAAGATCTCGGCGGCGGCTTCGAGGTGCGGCGCCTGCTGCCGGCCGCAGCGTGCCGGATGGTCGGCCCGTTCGTATTTTTCGATCACATGGGCCCGGCCTATTTTGCCCCCGGCCACGGCATCGACGTGCGTCCGCATCCGCATATCGGGCTGGCGACGGTCACTTACCTCTTCGACGGCGCGATCATGCATCGCGACAGCCTCGGCTGCGTGCAGCGCATCGAGCCGGGCGACGTGAACTGGATGACTGCGGGACACGGCATCGTGCATTCCGAGCGCAGCCCCGCTGAGGACCGCGACACCATGCGCGGGTTGCACGGCATTCAGATCTGGATTGCGCTGCCCCGTACGCATGAGCAGACCGCCCCCGCATTTTCACACCATCCCAGGGCCGCGCTGCCGGTGCTGCAGTGGGGTCACGCCACGATGCGCCTGATTGCCGGCGAGGCCTACGGACTGCGCGCGCCGGTGAAAACGTTCTCACCGCTGTTTTATTGTGCCGTCGAGTCCACGGGCGCAGCGCAATTTGAACTGCCGGCGGATTACGCCGAGCGCGCGATCTACGTGGTGGAAGGTGATGTCACCGTCGACGGCGTGGCCGTTGCACCGCGCACCATGGCCGTCATGGCCACCGGCGCAGCAGCCGTGGTCAGCGTCACTTCCGGCGCCCGGCTGATGCTGCTCGGCGGCGCGGCCCTCGACGGCGAACGCCTGCTGTCGTGGAATTTTGTCGCCAGCAACAGCGCCCTGATCGAAGACGCGCGCACCCGCTGGCGGGAGCAGCGTTTCGATCCGGTGCCCGGAGAAACGGAATTCATCCCGCTGCCGGAGCGCTAGAATAGACATCTCCTTTTCTGCAGGATGCCAGTCGTGAGTAAAGTCGTGAGTAAGGACCAGCTGCGCCGCGAGTATCAGGGCGAACCCCTGGACGAATCCGCTGTTGCTGCCGATCCGTTCATCCAGTTCCAGCACTGGTTCGACGAGGCGGTGCGCGCGGAACTGCCGCTGCCCAATGCGATGACGCTGGCGACGGTCGCCGCATCCGGACAGCCTTCGGCGCGCATCGTGCTGCTCAAAGGCATCGACAGCAACGGCTTTGTGTTCTACACCAGCTACGCCAGCCGCAAAGGCCGCGAACTCGCCGCCAACGCCCGCGCCGCGCTGGTGTTTTATTGGCACGATCTCGATCGCGAGGTGCGCATCGAGGGCAGCGTTGCCAAAATCACTGCTGCCGAATCCGCCGCCTATTTCGACAGCCGTCCGCTGGGCAGCCGCCATGCGGCAATTGCCTCGCCGCAAAGCGAAACGGTCACGGACCGTGCCGCGCTCGAACAGCGTTTTGCCGCCGCCGCGCAACTCGGTGACCGTCCGTCACGCCCTGCGCACTGGGGTGGCTATCGGCTGACTCCGATTACGGTGGAATTCTGGCAAGGCCGGCCCAACCGGCTGCATGATCGTCTGCTGTATGCGCGCGCCGGCGCGCGCTGGCAATTGAGCCGGCTCGCGCCGTAACACGCCGCCTTGCCCGCTCTGCTACCCGCCCGCTCCTGGGATACGCTGCTGGCGTGGTATTTCGTCGCGGTGTGGGGCTCCGGCTTTCTCGCCACCAAGATCGGCCTGCAGCAGGCCGCGCCCTTCACCTTCCTGACGCTGCGCTTCGCCTTCGGCATTCTGTGTTTGATACCCATTGTGCTGATCGTCAAGCCGCGCTGGCCGACCGACCGCCGCGAGGCCGGTCACATTATTGTCGCCGGGCTGCTGATGCACGCCGTGCATCTCGGCGGCAGCCACTACACGCAGTATCTGGGCATGTCCGCAGGCATCACCGCCGTGCTGCTGTCGATCCAGCCGCTGCTGACCGCAGTGATTGCCGGGCGCTGGCTGGGGGAGCGTCTCGGCGCGCGGCAATGGCTGGGTATCGCCGTCGGTCTCGCCGGCGTGACGTTGGTCGTCTGGCACAAGATCGATGTGCGCGAAGCCACACTCGGCAGTCTCGTCGCTGTCACCATCTCGCTGGCCGGCGTCACCGCCGGCACGCTCTACCAGCGGACGTTCTGCCCGGCGGTGGATCTGCGCGCAGCCGCCCTGATGCAATTTGTCGCGACCTTCGCCGTGCTGGCGCCGCTGGCGTGGCTGGTCGAGGGGGCCGCCGTGCGCTGGTCATGGGCGCTCGTCGGCGCCATCATCTTCCTGGTCATCGGCGCGTCGATACTCGCAGTCAACGCATTCCATACGCTGATGCGCCGCGGCCAGGCGACGCGGGTCACCAGCCTGATTTACCTGACGCCGATTTTCGCAGTGGCGCTGGAACTGGCGATGTTCGGCGTAGTGCCATCACTGCTGTCGATCGTCGGCATCATCACCATCTGCCTCGGTGTGGCGATGGTTTCATGGCAGGCGGGCCACCCGCGGCAAGCCGCGCGCTGAACGGCGAACCAGGTAAACACTGAACAAGTGGGTCACGTCCCCTTGTATATCCTCCACTTCGGGGAAAGCGCTGATTAACTGAAACACTTGATCAGCGCTTCCTGAGGACTACGCGCGGGAACTGCAGCAAAACAAACGGGGCACCGCAGCGCCCCGTTTTTACCCAATAAAACAAAGGGTTACTTGTAGTTTCACCCGATGAGGCGACGGGTTACTTCAGGTGTTTGTTGACCAGTTTGGTCATTTCGAACATGGACACCTGCTTCTTGCCGCCGAAGACATCTTTCAGTTTGTCGTCAGCGTTGATGTTGCGGCGGTTCTTGCTGTCCTGCAGGCTGTGCTTCTTGATGTACATCCAGATTTTCTTGGTGACTTCAGTGCGCGGCATCATGCCGTTGCCAATCACTGCGCCAAGTGCTGCGCTCGGTTGCATCGGTTTCATGAATGCGGCATTGGGTTTGCGCTTCGCGCCGGCTTTCTTTTTCTTCGCAGCAGGTTTTTTGCTAGCTTTTTTCTTTGCAGCCATCGATTAATCTCCCGTTCAGGTCTGTCTGGTTTAAGTCGGTTTAAGTTGCTTGAGCTACTCAGCTTGTTCAGCTTTGCCGTGGTGTTGCACGGTGTAGAGAGGATGCCGAGGGAAAATGGCTTTGTCAATCAATTCCAGAGTGATTCACAGAGGGTACAGCACGGTGTTCAGGCACTGCC
>JANNHN010000339.1:0-3060 GCA_031404395.1 Betaproteobacteria bacterium | reverse complement strand
TAGGGCCGCGTCTCGCGCGGGTCGATCAGGTCTTCGACGGCGAAAGCTTCAGCGGTGCGAAAGGGTGAAGCGAGTTGTTTCAGTTCAGCTTCGATCTCTCGTTCACGCGCTGCCGGATCCGGCGCGGATTCGATCTCGCGCTTGTAAGCTGCTTTGACGCCGCCTTCAACCGGCAACGAACCCCACTCCGCCGATGGCCAGGCGATTTTGAAGTTCAGGCCCGCGCGGTCGATGGTGCCGCCGCCGGCGACGCCGTAGCATTTGCGCACAATCACTGTGAACATCGGCACCCGCGCCTGCAGCGCGATGTAACGGGCGCGCACGCCTTCGCGCAGAATGGCGTCGGCTTCGGACTCGCGCCCCACCATCAAACCGGGAATATCGGCAAAGAAGATGATGGGGATATTGAACATGTCGCAGAGCTCGGTGAAATGGCCCTGCTTGCGCGCGGCTTTCACATCCATGATGCCGCCGACCATCGGATTGCTGGCGATGATGCCGACAACCTTGCCGTTCATGCGCGCCAGCGCAGTGATGACGGCGCGACCGAACGTCGGCTGGATTTCGAACAAAGATTCGCGATCAACGATCAGGCCGGCCAGTTTTTTCATGTCATAGGCCTGCCGGTTCGAGCGCGGCACGATGCTGGCCAGAGCGTCCTCGCAACGATCAACTGGATCGTCGCACTTCATCTGCGGCGGCAATTCCCACACGTTTTTCGGCATGTACGACAGGAAACGGCGGATTTGCGCGAAACAGTCTTCTTCATTCGCAGCGACGTTGTCGATGGTGCCGGCGGTATCAACGGCGACACCAGTGCCGCCGAGTTCTTCTTTGGTCAGTTTGTCGCCGAAGGCGCGTTCAACCACCGGCGGGCCCGCGGCAAAAATCTGTCCCGTACCTTTGACCATGATCGACCAGTGCGACAGGATCGCGCGCATCGACGGTCCGCCCGCGGTAGTGCCCATCACGGCGCTGACCACCGGCACCATGCCGAGAAGTTCGACTGATCGCTCGACGCCGTCCTGACCGTACCCGGGGACGACGGTGTAACCCTTGCGTTTGGCGGTGTTGACCGTGCCGCCGGTGCCGTCGATCAGATTGACCAAGGGAATGCGGTACTCGTACGCAAGATCCTCGATGAATCCGCCCTGCCCGCCTTTGCGGCGATCACTGCCGAATCCGGTGCCGGCGCGGATGGTGTAATCCTCGCCGCCGATGGCGACCGGTCGATTGTCGATGCGGGCGAGTCCCATCACGTATGGCGCGGACTCGAAGTCAATCAGCTTGCCGTTAGTGTCGTACTTACCCTTGCCCGCCAGCTTGCCGACTTCACGAAACGAACCGACATCGGCCAGCCTGGCGATGCGCTCGCGTATGGTCAGTTTGCCCTGGGCGTGGTGCCTGGCCACGGCATCAGGCCCGCCGCAGGCTTCAGCCAGCGTGCGGCGATGCTGCAGTTCATCGATTTCAGGCTGCCAGCGCATGGCTTAGGTCTGAATAAAATATCAATAAAAACAATTGGTTATATAATGTAGCGGGGCTTACTTCAGGGATGTGCGCGACGGCTATTCTTCAATGATGGCAACGACCTGCCCTTCGGACACGGCGTCTTTTTCCTTGACCAGAATCTCCTTGACCGTGCCACCGTCCTCGGTGATGACGGGGATTTCCATTTTCATCGACTCGATAACGATCAGTACATCGCCGCCCTCGACTTTGTCGCCCGGCTTGGCTTTGAGCTGCCAGACCGTGCCGGTAATTTCAGATTTGATTTCAATGCGTGCCATGGGAACAAACTCCTCGGATTAGCTCGAACTCGACATTTCGCCTAGATGCAGATCTCGGCCAATGCTAGTATTGGCCACTATTGTTGTCAAGAATATTGTTGACAATCATACAAACTGACCGTATTGTGGCACCTAATATGGCTGCACTTGCCCCTACCTCGCTACCCCGTGCAACAGCGCCCATCGATCTGCTGGCCCAGTTCAGCGAATCAGCGCCGCTGACTCAGTCATTACCCGAGCAAATTGCCGCACGGTTGTCGGAGCGCATTGTGTCCGGTGCCTATGCGCCGGGCCAGCGTATCCTGGAACAGGTCGTCGCTGCGGAATTTGCAGTCAGCCGCGGACCGGTGCGTGAAGCGCTGCGGCTGCTGGAAAAAGAGGGCCTGGTGATCATTCTCGCGCGCCGCGGCGCGCAGGTGACCAACCCGACCATCGCCGAAGTCAACGAAATCTTCGACATCCGCGCCATGCTTAACGGCTTGCGCGACCGGATGATGGCGGAGAGCGCGCAGCGTGAACGGCTGCTGCCGTTACTGGAGCAGGAAATCGCCAAGCTCGCCGCCAGCGCCGCGCTCGACGGCATTGAATATATTGATACCGTGCTGCGTTTGAATCGCCTGCTGACCCTGGCCGCGGACAATCGTCGCCTGCAGACGATACTCGGTTCGCTCGCAGTGCAGACGGTGCGCTACACGCGCCTCGGCTTGTCCACGTCTGAGCGCCGCCAACAATCAGTGCGTCACTGGCAACAGTTGCTGCGCGCCATCCGCGACGGCGACGGCGACGCGGCGGAGCGTATCGCGCGCCAGCGCGTGCTCGACTCGCGTGACGCTGCCATCGAACAGTTGCTGCGGCAACAGGCGATCGCTGACGCAAAATCGGCCGCCTGATCATTGCCGCGGGTGCGCAGGCTGGAGGCGCCATAGCCTTCCGGTAAACTAGCGACCCGCACCTCATCACCGGATTTTTCCATGACTGCACTGCCCAAACTTACCGATGCCACGCTGACGCTCGACGGCCGCATTGCCACGCTGACTTTCAACCGCGACGACGTGCGCAACGCGCTGACCGGTACCGAAATCGCATCGGATATCGTCAACACGCTGCAATGGGCGAATGGCTGCCTGGATGCCTCGGTGCTGATCATCACCGGCGCCGGCAGCGCGTTTTCGGCGGGCGGCAACATCAAGACCATGGGTGAGCGCGCGAAAGCACCGCCGCATGAGCTGCAGCGCAATTACCGCCTTGGCATCCAGCGCATCCCGCTGGC
>JANNHN010000338.1:0-6062 GCA_031404395.1 Betaproteobacteria bacterium | reverse complement strand
CTGATAGGCGGGCGGTTCGGTCTGCGATGCCTCGTAGGCGCCCCGCCCCAGCCGCAGCCGCGCCTGGAATGCCGTGCTCGGACAGATCGACAACAGCGCCCCCTGCCAGACCGCCTGCACGTGGCGATGCACGTGGCCGCACAACACGGCGCGCACCTGCGGATGCGCAGCAATGACGCTGCCCAGGCGCACGGCGCTCGCGGCTCCAAGCGCGATCCGGTCCAGCCTTGAAAATCCCGTCGCTACCGGCGGGTGGTGCATGAACACCAGCACCGGCTGCGCCGGCGCGGCGCGCAACAGGCTGTCCAGCCACTGCAGTTGCGCATCATCGAGATCGCCGCCCTCCTCGCCTTCAATCACCGTATCAAGCGTGATCAGACGCAGGCCGCGCACGTCGCGGTAATAATGGATGCGGCCGTTGCGCCCCAGATAATCATGCTCGGCAAACACCCGGCGCAGCGGCGCACGCCGGTCGTGGTTGCCGGGCATCAGGCACACGGGAATGCGCAATCCGGCAAGGCATTTGCGCAGCCGCCGGTATTCTTCTTCGCTGCCGGCATCGACCAGATCGCCGCTGGCGATCAGCAGATCCGGCGGCGCATCGAGCGTCTGCAGATGGGCCATGCAGCGCGCCAGGCCCTCGGTCGTGTCTATGCCGTAACAATTGCGCGCGCCTTCGGCCATCACGTGCAGATCGGAAAACTGTGCCACAACCACTGCCCGCGTGGACGATACGACTCCGGTCACCGCACCACCCACTGCTTGAGCGACACGTAATCCACCTTGCCGGAACCGAGCAGCGGCAGTGTATCCACCTTGACGATGCGCCGCGCCACCGCCAGTTCCTGCGCCTTGATCTGCCGCGCCATGTGCTGCAGCACAATCCGGTCGAGCGCCGGATCCGTCGTCATCAGCACGGTGCTCTCGCCGACATGAGTCATCTCCACCAGGGCCGCATGCCTGTATGCGGGCGACGCCTGGCAGGCGATGTATTCGACGTGCTCCAGCGACACCAGTTCGCCGGCGACCTTGGCGTAGCGCCTGACCCTGCCCTGGATGTTCAGGAACCCGTCATCGTCCAGGCTGACCATATCGCCCGTGTTGTACCAGCCGTCGCCGACTTCCGAACCCGGCGGTTGCAGCACACCCGGCCGGTCGTAAAAATAATAACCCCGCATCAGATTCGGCCCGCGCACATGCAGCGCGCCGCCGCGTTCGATGCCGGGCACCGGCACGATGCGCGATTCGATCCCCGGCAGCAGCCGGCCTACCGACCCCGCGCAAAACGCGAGTGGCGTATTGATCGACATCGCCGGCCCGCATTCAGTGGCGCCGTAGCCTTCATAAACCCGCAGGCCGAATCTGGCCTGCCACAGTTGCGCCACCTTCGGATTGAGTTTCTCGCCGCCGGCAATAACAAAACGCGCGCGGTAAAAATCATAGGGATGGGCCTGCCGGGCGTAATTGCCGAGGAAAGTGCTGGTGCCGAAGATGTAAGTGCAGTCGCGCGTATAGGCAAATTCCGGAATGGCTTTGTAATACAGCGGATTGGTATGGAGGAACAGGCGGGCGCCGGACAGCAGCGGCATCAGCGTGCATGAAATCAGGCCGAAGATATGAAACATCGGCAGCGCATTCAGAAACCTGTCGTCAGGGCCGAAATCGATCACCGCATGCAGTTGCGCCATGCCCGACAACATGCCGCTGTGCGAAATCGCCACGCCTTTGGGCCGCGCCTCCGACCCCGATGTAAACAATACGACTGCCGTCGCCGCGGGATCCTGCTCGGGCAGTGCACGGCGCGGCCACAACAGGGCGCCGGCAATCCACAGCTTGTCAGCCAGCGTCAAACCTGCACACAGGTCTTCCAGATAGACCACGCGACGCCCGTCCAGCGCCTGCAGCAGGGGCTCCAGCCGCGCTGCCCTGATAAAGGCGCGTGAGGTGATGACGGTTTTGATTGATGCGGTCACGCAGGCGCCACGCACCGCCTCCGCACCGCTTGAATAATTAAGCATTGCGGATACGCGGCCGCGCGATGCCAGGCCGAATACCAGACAAACATTGGCGATCACATTCGGCAGCAGCACGCCGACACATTCGCCCGGCGCTGTGAAGGACGCCGTCAAACGCCCCAGTGCGAGACTGCCCTTGAGCAGATCACCGTAGGTCTGCTCCTGCTGCCGTATGTCTTCGACGATCCGTGTGCGCCGTCCGTAACGCTCGACTGCCTCCAGCAACGCGGTGAACAGCGGGCGCTGCGGCTCGGCATCCACCGCAGCGCGCTGGAGAATCTGCAGCATCGCGTCGGCAAAATGGTGCCGGCGCGGCACGACAGCGCCCGCCGGCAACTGCGGCAGACGCACTGCAGGCAGCACAGTCAGCGTCACCCGCGGCCGCCACGACCGCGGCCAGCGCGCGCCGGTGACGGAGAAACGCGAAAACAACGTGCCGCGGATGCACAAAGGGATGACGTCAGCATTGGCGCGGGCCGCCACCACGCCTGCAGTGGCATAGACCTTCATGATCCCGCCGGTAGTCGACACCCGCTCCTGCGGAAACACCACCACCGGCCGGCCGTTGCGCAACGCACGAACCAGCCCCTTGATGACGCGGCCGCTGCCGGGGCCAAACGTGCGGCATTCTGCAATACGCCGCACCAGACGCGCCGACCAGTGGCGCTCAATGGCACGGGGCAGGACCACGATCGGGGCGCCAGGCAGAAATGCGGCAACCAGCAGCGTATCAAGCAGCGAATCGTGGTTGCACACCACCAGCGGGCGGCCGCGCAATAGCTGGTCGCTGTTTCCGGTCACATGAACCCGGAACAGCAGACCCAGCATCAGCCTGAGCAGTGTGTGCAGCATGGGTGGTTTCCGGTCTGTATGACAGATGGATATCTTGAATGAAAACAGCGCATTGCCGCCGCTACTTCAACCTGTTTTAGCGGTTCCTCGTTTGCGAGTCAAACCAGTGCTCAAATTGCCACCCCATTCTCACGTGCATGGGCATTGCAATACCACAACCTATTGCGTACCCGATTAAAAGTTGACCAAAAATCCATTGTAACTATATGTTCTGATTAATGTTTTTCCCAAATGTACCATTTTGTCCGATTTGCCAGCAAGCTATTCCTGAACTCTAATCGATACCAGAAGCACCCGGGGCACCGCGCCTGACAACCGATCACACAGGGAGATCATCATGGAAATGCAAGTACCCGCCGCCGTTCTTGACGTACACCACGCTTTCGTCAAACCGGATTTCCGGCAAACCACAGAATTCCAGTTCTCGCCGCAGTTGCACGCACACTTTGATCGCAGCACGCGCGCACTGTGGTCACGATGGACAGCGGCGCCCCGCCCCTGTTTCAATCCCGGCCTGCTCGCCGACATTCGTGCCTATTACAAATTCCTCGAGGACAGCGACGGTCGCATCGACTGCGGCGACGCGGAAGAACCCATCGAGTATGTGATCCTTGCTTCAGGCATGCCCGGCGTATTCAATCTCGGCGGCGATCTGGATCTGTTCCGCCAGAAAATCGACAACCGCGACCGCACCGCGCTGGCCACCTATGGCCGGGCCTGTATCGATGTGCTCTATCGAAATTACATCGGTCACGGCCTGCCGGTCACCACGATCTCACTGGTGCAGGGTGAGTGCCTCGGCGGTGGCTTTGAAGCAGCGTTGTCGAGTGATGTCATCGTCGCCGAAAAAAGCTCGCGCTTCGGCTTTCCCGAAATCCTGTTCAATCTGTTCCCGGGCATGGGCGCGTATTCATTCCTTGACCGCAAAGTCGGCCAGCGCGTCGCGGAACAGATCATCGGCTCCGGCAAGATCTACAGTGCCGGGGAAATGCGTGATCTGGGCGTCATCGACGTCGTTGCCGAAGACGGCGCCGGAGATCAGGCCATTGCCGCATTGATCAAGCAGCGCGCCCGCTCCCGTAACGGGCTTGCAGCGCTGGCCTCGGTGCGCCGCCGCGTGCATCAGGTGACCTACGAAGAACTGATCGACGTGGTGAATATCTGGGTGGAAGCAGCGCTACGGCTGACGACGCGCGACCTGAAACTGATGCAACGCCTGGTTTCACGCCAGAACGTGCTGCAGGAACCGGCCACGCTGCACTGATACGGGATGGCAATCGCATGATGAAAACAAAGCGCCCGCGTAAAACAACGCACCCGCGCTCTGCTAAACTGCCTGTACGGTTGCCGGCCCGCATGCCGGACACCCCAAGGGAATCTGCCATGTCCGAGCAGGAACGGTTCTATACCACCCAGCAGGCCGCACTGCTGCTCGGCGTCTCCGCGCGCAAGCTGCGGCGATGGGACGATCAGGGCATTCTCAGCACGCAACGCACTGAAGGCGGACACCGTCGTTATCCGCGCGAAGTGATAGGCGGTCTGGTGCGCGCCAATGGCAGCGTCATCTCCGAAAAAACTTCGCGTGAACTGGCCAGCATCAAAAATACCCTGGCCGAAAAACGCCGGATTATCCAGTTGTTGATCGAAAGCGAAGGCCGGTATCGCGACCTCGTCGAAACTTCGCACGATCTGATCTGGCAAACCGATGCCGAGGGACGCTTCATTTATCTGAACTCTGCTGCGAACGAGATTTTCGGACTGGCGCCGCGCGACTTGCTCGGGCGCTGCTTTTTCAATTTTGAATCCAATGGTTCGCACATCCCCAATCGCCGCTTCCTGTCGGCACTGCAACGCACCGGCGAAATCCAGGACTACGTCACTCATCTGACCACTGCACGCAAGGAAGACCGCTGGATCGGGATCAATGCCCGGATCACGCGCGACGAAAACGGCGAAACGCTGGGCATCCGCGGTACCGCTCGCGATGTCACTGCGCAACACCTGGCCATCCGCCGTGCCGAGCATGTCGCCATGCACGACGCGCTGACTGAGCTGCCCAACCGCTACATGCTGCAGCGTCAAGTTGAAACCGCACTGAACAGCGGCCGTGACGGCGCCATCATCATGATCGACATAGATCATTTCAAACGCGTCAACACCGTATTCGGACATGGCGCGGGCGACCAGTTCGTACTGGGGCTGACCGGCGTGTTACGCAGCATTGAACGCGACCGCAACGGCGAACTCCACCGCATCGGTGACGACCAATTCGTACTGCATCTGCAGGAAGCCTCCCGGGAAGAGGCGCAGACCACGGCGGCCATTGTGCTTGATGCCGTACAGAATTACCGCTTCGAAACGGCGCATAACCGCGTGGTGTCCGGCATTACAGCATCGATCGGCATCGCGCTGTATCCGCTGCACGGTACCGACTGGGCATCCCTGCACACCGCCGTCGATGAGGCAACCCATCACGCCAAGGACGCGGGTCGCAACCGGGTCATGCTGTTCAATCCCGCGTCGGACGCGCTGCGCGCCATGCACCGCCGCACCCACTGGTCGCGCCTGATCAGTGCTGCGCTGGAGCAGGACGACATCAGCCTGGCAGTACAACCGGCTTTTCAGATCAGCACCCGCACGCCGATCCATCACGAAGTGTTGGTGCGCGTACCGGATGAATACGGCCGCTGGGCTGATGCGCAGCAATTCATCAGTACCGCTGAATCCCTGGGATTGGCGCCGGCGCTGGATCAGCGCGTGGTTGCACGCGTACTCACGCATCTGCATGAGCAAGGCACAACCTCCCGCCAGTCCTGCTCCGTCAACCTGTCGGCCGCATCGATTGCCGATGCGGCCTGGGTGCGTGAACTCGTTGACATGGTGCGCACCTCCGGCGTACCCGGAAACCGGCTGATGTTTGAAGTCAGCGAAAACGCCGCCATGGGCAACGTCGATGCCATGACTGCATTTATCGAGCAGTTACGGCCGTTGGGCACCCGCTTCGCGCTCGACGATTTCGGCACGGGGTTCAGTTCGTTCTATTATCTGAAGCGTTTTCGCCGTGGACTGCCTGAAAATCAATGGCAGCTTTACGCAGGATATCGACGGCAGCGCCGAAAACCAGGCCTTTATCAAGGCGGTCAACAACCTTGCGCACGGCCTCAATCGACAGGTTATTGCGAAACACGTGGAAAC
>JANNHN010000337.1:0-8102 GCA_031404395.1 Betaproteobacteria bacterium | reverse complement strand
GCCAACAGCGTCTCGACAGCCTCTTCCAGCACCTTGCGCAGAATGGCATCCTCGCCCTTCGCCAGCAACCCGGCGACGTAGGAAGCCCCCGCATCCGCGCCCTTGCGTGCGGCGATGGTTGCGCCCAGCCGCAACAATATGTCTTTGTCGATGGTTGCCATTACTTCTTACCGTAGATCACCTTCGGGTCTTTCAACACCGGATCGATCTCGACCCAGTGGCCGTTGCGCAGTTCGTAAAAAAAACAGCTGTGCCGGCCGGTGTGACAGGCGATGCCGCCGATCTGCTCGACTTCGAGCAGCACCACATCCTGATCGCAATCGAGGCGGATCGACTGCACCCGCTGCACGTGGCCGGATTCCTCGCCCTTGTGCCATAACTTATTGCGCGAGCGCGACCAGTAATGCGCCTCACCGGTGGCCGCGGTGCGCTCCAGCGCCTCGCGGTTCATCCACGCCACTGTCAGCACGCGGCCGCTGCCCGACTCCTGCGTCACCGCGGGAATCAGTCCGTCGGCACTCCACTGCACCCGATCCAGCCAGTTCGACGCCATGATGTCATGCGGGGTCGGCACCGCCGCACCCCATCCACCGGAAATTATAACTATTTGATTTTAATTGATTTTTTTTATCACTACAACCGGACCTCGATGCCGCGCGCAGCCATGTGCTGCTTGGCCTGGCGGATCGTGAATTCACCGTAGTGAAAGATGCTCGCGGCGAGCACCGCATCGGCGCGGCCGATGGTGACGCCTTCGGCCAGATGGTCGAGGTTGCCGACGCCGCCGCTGGCGACAATCGGGATATCAAGTGTCGTCGAAAACACGCGCGTGAGCTCAAGATCGAAGCCGACGCGCGTGCCGTCGCGGTCCATGCTGGTGAGCAGGATTTCGCCGGCGCCCATGGCCTGCATTTTTTTGCCCCATGCCACGGCGTCGAGGCCCGTGGCCTTGCGCCCGCCGTGGGTGTAAACCTCCCAGCGCAGCGGGTCGGCGCCGGCGACGCGTTTGGCGTCCACCGCAACGACGATGCACTGCGCGCCGTAGCGGCCACTGGCGTCAGCGACGAGCTGCGGGTTCTGTACTGCCGAGGTGTTGATGCTGACCTTGTCGGCGCCGGCGTTGAGCAGCCGGCGCACATCATCCACCGAGCGCACACCGCCGCCCACGGTCAGCGGAATGAATACCTGCGCCGCCACCGCCTCGATGATATGCAGGATCAGATCGCGGTCGTCGCTGCTGGCGGTGATGTCGAGGAAGGTCAGCTCGTCCGCACCCTGATCATCGTAGCGGTGCGCGATCTCGACCGGATCGCCGGCATCCTTCAGCTCGACAAAATTGACGCCCTTGACCACGCGGCCGGCGGTAACGTCGAGACAGGGAATGATGCGTTTGGCGAGACCCATAAAAAGCTTCAGCCACAGAGAACACAGAGTTCACAGGGGGCGCCGTGCCTCCGGTTGAACTCTCTGTGTCCTCTGTGCCCTCCGTGGCTCAGTTCTTCTTGCTCAATTTATCGGCGAGCTTCTGCGCCGCGCCGAAATTCAGCGTGCCCTGGTACACGGCACGGCCGGTGATCGCGCCCATGATGCCCTCGGCCTCGACCGCGCAGAGTTTCTTGACGTCGTCGAGATCGGCAATACCGCCGCTGGCAATGACCGGCACATTCAACTGCCGGGCGAGCGCCACGGTTGCCTCGATATTGACGCCGGTCAGCATGCCGTCGCGGCCGATGTCGGTATAAATAATCGCTTCGACGCCGTAATCCTGGAATTTTTTCGCCAGATCGACGACATCATGCCCGGTCATCTTCGACCAGCCGTCCACCGCGACTTTGCCGTCTTTGGCATCAAGCGCGACGATGATGTGTCCCTGAAACGCGGTGCAGGCATCCTGCAGGAATCCCGGCGTCTTCACCGCCGCGGTACCGATGATGATGTAGCTGATGCCGGCATCGATATAGGTTTCGATGGTGTCAAGGTCGCGGATGCCGCCGCCCAGCTGTATCGGCAGATCGGCGCCCACCGCCTTGACGATGGCCTTGATCGCCGCTTCATTCTTCGGTTTGCCGGCGGCAGCACCGTTAAGATCGACGACATGCAGGCGGCGCGCGCTCTGCTTGAGCCACTGCGCAGCCATCGCGCCGGGGTCTTCCGAGAAAATCGTGGCATCGTTCATGTCGCCCTGCTTCAGGCGCACACACTTGCCGTCCTTCAGATCGATGGCGGGAATAATCAGCATGGGAATAGGTAAGTCAGGAAACCGTAATGAACCGGCATGGGGTAGCTGTGATAAGGAGACTGTGAAGCGGAGGCCGTGATGAGGTGACCGTGATGAGTTCGACCAGGAAGGTCAGCGACAGATAAGCCGGATCGGGTTGTCGTCTGCAAAATCGTTGCGGTAGGATTAATCATACTACAGCGGCGACGATAGCAAGCCTGATTGCCGGCCTGTTTCAACCGCGCGTGAAGTTCTGCGGCTTCCACGCCACAAAGTTCGTCAGCAATTGCAGCCCGGCGGTATGACTTTTCTCAGGATGGAACTGTACCGCGAAAATATTATCGCGCGCCGCGGCGCAGGCAAACCGGAACGGATAGGCGCTCCAGCCGGCGACGATGCCGGGATCGGCGGGTTCCGGGTAAAAACTGTGGACAAAATAAAACCGGCTGCGATCCGGGATGCCCTGCCACAACGGATGCGCCATGCCCTGCTCGACTTCATTCCAGCCCATGTGCGGCACTTTGAGTTTTTCGCCGCGCGCATCCACCATGCGCGCTGCCGGAAAGCGCCGCACCGCACCCGCCAGCAGGCCCAGTCCCGGCGTATCACCCTCCTCGCTGTGCTCGAACAACATCTGCAAACCGATGCAGATGCCGAGGAAAGGTTTGTCGCGCGCCGCGGCGACGAGCGCACCACGCAATCCGCGCGCTTCCATTTCACGCATGCAATCCGGCATCGCCCCCTGACCGGGGAACACCACGCGGCCGGCCGCGGCCACATCCGCCGGATCACTGGTCACCACCACAGCGCGGCCAGGCGCGACATGTTCGATGGCTTTGGACACCGAGCGCAGATTGCCCATGCCGTAATCAATCACTGCGATGTCGATGTTCATCGTGTAACGTTCAGCAGGTCATTGATGAAACTGGGGCAAAACGCCAAATTGCGCCGCCGGGGAAAGTCTATAACTTTCCTTTGGTGGACGGCACGCCTTTCACCCGCGGATCCAGCTCCACCGCCATGCGCAGCGCACGGCCGAACGCCTTGAAGAGTGTTTCCACCTGATGATGGGTATTCGTGCCCTTGAGATTGTCGAGATGCAGCGTGACGCCGGCATGGTTGGCGAAACCCTGGAAAAATTCGCGCACCAGATCGACATCGAACTCGCCCACGCGCGCACGCGTGAACTTGCCGGTCATTTCCAGACCGGGTCGCCCCGACAGATCAATCACCACGCGCGACAGCGCCTCGTCGAGCGGCACGTAAGCGTGGCCGTAACGACGCACGCCTTTTTTGTCACCAACAGCTTTGGCAAATGCCTGTCCCAGCGTAATACCGATATCTTCGACGGTGTGATGCGCGTCGATGTGCAGATCGCCCTTGGCCTTGACGTCGAGATCGACGAGACCGTGCCGCGCAATCTGGTCAAGCATGTGATCGAGAAACGGCACGCCGCTGGCGAGTTTCGCGTGGCCGGCGCCGTCGAGATTGAGCTTGACGGTGATCTGCGTTTCCTGGGTGTCGCGAACGGCGCTCGCTGCTCGGCTTTTCATGGGCATGATGGCCTGTAAGGTTAAACGGCGGCGCGCAATGCCGCAATGAACTGCGCATTTTCTTCGGGCGTACCCACGGTGACGCGCAGGCAATCCGCCAGCGCCGGGTGCGAACCGTCGAGATTCTTGATCAGCACGCCCTGTTGCTTCAGTCGTTCAAACACGGCAGACGCATGCGGCAGACGGAACAGGATGAAATTGGCAGCGCTGGGGAACGCCGTCACGCCGGGCACGCCGCGCAACGCCGTTTGCAGTTGCTCGCGTCCGGCGCGCAGCATCGCCGCCTGCTCATCGAGCAGCGCGTCATGCTGCAGAATCTTTTCAGCGGCGAGTTGAGTCAGCACGTTGACATTATACGGGAGACGCACCTTGTCGATGTGCGCCAGCCACGCCGGCGCGCCGGCAAGTACGCCCAGCCGCAGCCCGGCAAGACCCGACTTCGACAGCGTGCGCATCACCAGCAGATTGGGGCAGCGCGGCAGCCGGTCCATGAAGGTCTGCTGCGCGAACGCATGGTAGGCCTCGTCGATCACCACGATGCCGGACGCGGCGTCGATGATGCGCTCAATCGCCACCGCATCGAACAGGTTGCCGGTCGGGTTGTTGGGCCAGGCGATGAAAATCAAAGCCGGCTGCTCAGCCTTGATGGCGGCAAGCACGGCATCGGCGTCCAGCGAAAAATCGGCGCGCAGCGGCACGCCGGCGAAACGCACGCCGCAGAACGTTGCAATCATGCGGAACATCACAAACGCCGGCTCGACCCCGAGCACCACCGCGCCGGGCCGCGCCACAGCCATGGTCAGCATCTGGATGATTTCGTCGGAACCGTTGCCCAGCACCAGTTCGGCGCCCGCAGGTACGCGCAGCGCCGCACGCAACCGCGCTTTCAGCCGCTGCGCGCCGGGATCGGGATAACGATTGATCTCGGCAGCGCCGGCAACCGCGCCCAATTCGCCGCGCACGGCATCAGGAAGACGGTACGGATTTTCCATGGCGTCGAGCTTCACCATGCCCGACGCAGCGGGCACGTGATAGGCCTTCAGCGCGAGAATCTCGCTGCGGATGATGTCTTCGGGTTTCTTGGACATAAATGCAACGGCTTAGCCACAGAGATCACAGAGAACACCAGGAATCAAAAGCTGCTGTGGCTGATGATGTTTAAGTGTTTTTCGCTGTTGATTTTCTCTGTGCTCTCTGTGACCTCTGTGGCAAAAGATTTTGATCTGCCGCTTTATTTCATCCGGTACTCAGCCGACTTCGCGTGCGCGGTCAGGCCCTCACCGGCAGCCAGTTCCGCGGCAGTTTTGCCGAGTTTCAGCGCACCCTCGCGCGACACGCGGATCACGCTCGAACGTTTCTGGAAATCATAAACGCCCAGCGGCGACGAAAACCGCGCGGTACGCGAGGTCGGCAGCACGTGATTGGGGCCGGCGCAGTAGTCACCCAGCGCTTCCGATGTAAAGCGCCCGAGGAATATCGCACCGGCATGGCGGATTTTCAGCAGCAGTGCCTGCGGGTTCTCCACCGACAGCTCCAGATGCTCCGGCGCGATGCGGTTGACCAGCGCGCAGGCTTCGTCGAGGTCGCGCACCGCGATCAATGCGCCGCGCCCCTTGAGCGACGCCTCAATCACCGCGCGCCGCGACATGTCCGGCAACTGCCGGGCAATGCTTGCTGCAACGGCATCGAGATATTTTGCATCCGGCGCGAGCAGAATCGCCTGCGCCAGCTCATCGTGTTCGGCCTGCGCAAAGAGATCCATCGCCACCCAGTCGGGATCAGTGCTGCCGTCGCCGACCACCAGGACTTCCGAGGGGCCGGCCACCATGTCGATGCCGACCACGCCGAACACGCGACGCTTCGCCGCGGCGACGTAGGCATTGCCGGGACCGACGATCTTGTCCACCTGCGGAATCGTCGCCGTACCGTAGGCCAGCGCCGCCACCGCCTGCGCGCCGCCGATGGTGAACACGCGGTCAACACCGCAGATCGCCGCGGCCGCCAGCACCAGATCGTTTTTTTCGCCACGCGGCGTCGGCACCACCATGATGATCTCAGTAACGCCCGCGACTTTCGCCGGCACCGCATTCATGATCACCGAGGACGGGTACGCCGCCTTGCCGCCGGGCACATACAATCCTGCGCGATCCAGCGGAGTGATTTGCTGGCCGAGTTCGTTGCCGTCGGCGTCGGTATAACCCCAGGACTGCGCACGCTGCCGTTCGTGATAGTCGCGCACGCGCGCCGCCGCCGTCTCCAGCGCCGCGCGCCGCACCACGGGGATGCGCGCCAGCGCCGCCTGCAGTTCGCTGCGCGGGATTTCCAGTTCAGCGAGCGAGCGGGCCGTCACATGGTCAAAACGCGCGGTGTATTCGAGCACTGCGGCATCGCCGCGGGCTTTGACGTCGGCAAGAATCGCCGCCACCGTGACATCGACCTGCGGATCCTGCGCCGCCTCGAACGCCAGCAGCTCAGTGAGCCGCGCCTCGAAATCAGCCTGGCTGGTAGAGAGCCTGCGCATGTTCAGCCCACGGCGCGCGCAAAGGTATCAATCAGCGGCTGGATTTCCGCACGCTTCAGTTTCAGCGCCGCCTGATTGACCACCAGCCGCGAGCTGATGGCGACGACTTCTTCGACCGCAACCAGTCCGTTCGCCTTCAGCGTGCCGCCGGTACTGACCAGATCAACGATGGCATCCGCCAGTCCGGTCAGCGGCGCGAGTTCCATCGAGCCGTAGAGCTTGATCAGATCGACATGCATGCCCTTCAAGGCGAAGTGCTCGCGCGCGGTCTGCACGTATTTGGTCGCCACTTTCAGCCGCGCACCCCGGCGCACTGCGCTGGCGTAATCGAAATCCTTGCGCACAGCGACCATCATCCGGCACTTGGCGATCTGCAGATCCAGCGGCTGATAGAGGCCCGCACCACCATGTTCATCGAGTACATCCTTGCCGGCAACGCCGAGATCAGCACCGCCAAACTGCACGTACGTCGGCACATCGGTGGCGCGCACGATGATCACGCGGATGTTGCGGCGGTTGGTGGCCAGGATCAGCTTGCGCGAAGCCTCGGGATTCTCGCGCGTGACGATGCCCGCTGCCTTCAGCAGCGGCACGGTTTCGTCAAAAATGCGGCCCTTGGACAGGGCTATCGTAATCATGGCCGGGCAGGATCAGTAGGTTGCCGGTGTCTGCCGGACACGAAACCGGCAGGCGCACGGAAAGTCCTGAATTGTAACGTATTTTCGCCTTACGGCGCCGCGACGGCGGTTCCCGAATCGAGTTCCTGCGGTTACACTCCCTGTTCAATCACACAGGCTTGGAAATGACGACCACCGATGAAGTCGTGGAAATCCGCGATCTCGCGTTTTCCTACGGCGCCCATGAAATTTTCAAATCCGTGAATCTGACGATTCCGCGCGGCAAGGTCGTCGGCATCATGGGCGCCAGCGGCTGCGGCAAGACCACGCTGATGCGCCTGATCGGCGCGCAACTGCGCCCGTCTCGTGGCACCGTCAACGTGCTTGGCGAAAACATCCACAGTCTCGACCGCGACGCGCTCTATCGGCTGCGCCGCCGCATGGGCATGCAATTCCAGCAGGGCGGCTTGTTCACCGATCTCTCGGTGTTCGAGAACATCGCTTTCCAGATGCGCGAGAAAACCGATCTGCCCGAAGACATGATCAATGACCTGGTGCTGATGAAACTGAGCGCGGTCGGCCTGCGCGGCGCGGCAAAACTGATGCCGGCCGAATGTTCCGGCGGCATGGTGCGGCGCGTCGGCCTGGCGCGCGCCATCGCGCTCGATCCGGACCTGATCATGTATGACGAACCCTTCGCCGGGCTCGATCCGATTTCATGCAATGTCGTCGGCAAATTGATCCGCCGCCTCAATGAGGCTCTAGGCGTCACCTCGATCGTGGTGTCGTACGACGCGCAGGAATCGCTGAAGGCGATTGATTACGTATATTTTCTCGCTGACGGCGCTGTGGTGGCGCAAGGCACAACGGAAGACGTGAAAAAATCCGGGGACCCGTTCGTCAAACAATTCATCCGCGGCCTGCCCGACGGCCCGGTACCGTTTCACTACAAGCAGAATACGTATGCTGCAGACCTTGACCTGCCTGCATAAAATATAAATAGAAACAACGAGTTACATAAAAATACCGGCACAGCGCATTACACGTGCCACGCCGCAAACCCGCAACCGACGATCACTTCGGGCACTGCAGAGTAATTGATCAGATCAAAGCCGCGCCCGCCGGCAACGCCGTGCGCGGCGACCCAGTTACGAATCTCTGACGCGCCGTTGCCGACCTGCGGCAGGCGCTGT
>JANNHN010000336.1:0-2477 GCA_031404395.1 Betaproteobacteria bacterium | reverse complement strand
TTGAAGCGAAGCAGGGGCAAAACCTTTCAGCACATCATCACGGAGTCCGCAAGGCATGTCTTACACCACCATCAACGGCATCAAAATCAATTACGACATCGCGGGCAAGGGCACGCCACTGCTGATGTTCGCGCCCGGCGGTTTCGGCTCGGCGATGTCGCGCTGGACCGCCAGTGGCGGCAAGCGCGAGTGGCAGGAGATGGACGCACTGACGACCCTGGCGAAACATTTCAAAATCATCGCCTACGACCGCCGCGAGGCCGGTTTCTCCGGCGGGCGCATTGAGGCGCTGACCTGGGACCATTACGTGCTCGAGGCCAAGGCGTTGCTGGAATTCGCCAGCGAGACCAAGGCGCTGATTCTCGGCAGTTGCATGGGCGCAGCGCTGGCCACTGCATTTGCCGAGCGCCATCCCGGGCTGTGCCTCGGACTGTACCTGCATTGGCCGGTGGGCGGCTACCGCTGGATGATGAAGGGTCACACGTTTTTCCGGCGTCACATGGAGTTCGTGCGCGACTATGGTTTCGCCGCAGTGGTCAAGCGCACGCCGGAAAAACGCAGCTTCTGGGAGGATGCCGAAATCGGACCGTGGGGGCCACCGACGGTGCATGACGCGGAGTTTGCCGCGCAATACGTCGAGCAGGACAGGGAGCGCTATTTTGCCGTCTGCACGCAGACCCGTGACGCGCTGTTCAGCGACACCATGCCTGCGGGCGCCGGTGGCGCGGCACTGATGAACATGAATATCCCCACCTTCATCCAGTCCGGCAACGATGCTTCGCACGCCCATTCGGCATCGTGGGCGCTGCAGGAACTGATGCCCGATGCCGAACTATGGAACGTGCTGCCGCCGCACCAGAACGGCACGAATACGCTGGAGCAGATCCTCAAATTCAAGGCGAAGCTTGGTATATAGTCGAAAAATATAACAATATCCGTAGCCCGGATTGCACCTCGTTCCATTGGGCTACGAAGCCGGATGCTTTTGACTTGAACGCATCACAAGAGGAGGACACATGCATAAAACCGCCATCACCCTCGCGCTGCTGCTTGCCAGCGGCGGCGCCATCGCCGCGCAGCTCAGGGGCACGCCTGATTTTCCGACCCGCCCGATCCGCATCGTCGTCGGCTTCACGCCCGGCGGCCAGCCCGATATTTTTTCGCGGATGATCGGAGTCAAGCTCGGTGAAGCGCTGGGCCAGCCGGTGGTGGTGGACAACCGGCCCGGCGCGGGCAGCGCGATCGGTACCAAGATTGTTGCCGACGCGACGCCGGACGGCCACACGCTGCTCTGCGTATCGGCTTCGCATGTCATTTCGCCGGCAGTGCGCAAGCTGAGCTATGACCCGGTGAAGGATTTCTCGGGTATTACTCAGATGTACAACGCCTCGTACCTGCTGGTCGCCGCGCCGGGGCTGGGCGTCAAAAACGTCAGGGACCTGATCACCATGGCGAAAGCCAAACCGGGCGCACTCAATTTCAGTTCGGCCGGAACCGGCAGCGGCACGCATTTCGCCGGCGAGGTGTTCAAGGACGCCGCGAAAATTGATGTCGTGCATGTGCCGTACAAGGGCATTCCCGAGGCGATGAACGACACGATGACCAACCGCGTGCAGTTCTTCATGGCGCCGCTCGCGAGTTCCGCCGCGCTGGTGCGCGAGGGCCGACTGGTCGCGCTCGGCGTCACGTCGCTGAAGCGCGTGACCATCTATCCGGACATTCCGACGGTGGCTGAATCCGGGCTGCCCGGATTTGCGTTCGATTCCTGGGGAGGGCTGCTGGCGCCGTCGAAGACGCCGCGCGCGATCGTCACCCGTCTCAACCGCGAAGTCACGGCCGTGCTGAACGCGGTGGACATCCGGCAACGCATGCGCGCGCTGGGTGCGGAGCCGGCGCCGTCGACGCCGGAAGCGTTTGATAAACAGATCGCGAAGGAACTGCGCGAAATCGGCGCCATTGCCAGACGTGCTGGCATCAAGCCGCAGTAACTGCGGTGATTGGTAAATGGTAATGGGTGATGGGGGACGGATGACGGACGGCGCGGGGCGGGCACTGTTTCTGGACGAACAGTGTGTCAGGCAACTGGTCACGATGGACGACGCGCTGGCTGCAGTCGAGGAGGTGTTCGGCGAGCAGGGCCGCGGCCACGTGATCAACGTGCCGCGGGTGCGGGTACCGGTCAAAGGCGGCACGTTGCGCATTACCGCGGCGGTGCTGTCGTACCGCGGCTATTACGGCGTCAAGGTGTCGAGCACCGCGGTGTTCCACAGCAATGCCGGGCGCATGTTTTGCCTGTACCGCGAAGAGACCGGTGAGCTGTGCGCGGTGGTGCAGGTGTTTGCGATGGGCGCGCTGCGCACGGGTGCGGCGAGTGGCATCGCCACGAAATATCTCGCCAATCCTGACGCAGCCGTGCTCGGCGTGCTCGGCTCCGGGCGGCAGGCGCGCACGCAGGTCGATGCGGTGTGCGCAGTGCG
>JANNHN010000335.1:0-3731 GCA_031404395.1 Betaproteobacteria bacterium | reverse complement strand
CATTGCGCGGCTGAACGACGAACTGAAAAAAGCGCTGGACGACAACGCCGTGCGCACGCGGCTGCTGTCGCATGGCGCCACAATCAAGTTCAGCACACCCGCGGAAGCGACGGCGCTGCTGATGGCGGAAATCGAAAAATGGGCCAAGGTCGTGAAGGCCACGGGTGCGCGGGTGGATTGACTTCCGCATGCGCGTTCGCCGCCGGCATGACCGGGGGCAACGCGCCTGGTCATCGCGCAACCCCGTTCTCCGCGTCCATCACCCGGCCCCGCGGCGGACAGCGTTGCCGCCACTGCCGTAAAATCTCCCGTCTGTGCCGCCGCCCCCGCGGCGGCTGAGTCAGCGCAAGGAATCGCCGTGGCCTTCGAAAAAATCATTGATGAACTGAAGCAGAAAACCGACGAAGTGCTCGCCATGGGCGGGCCCGAAAAACTGGGCAAACGCAAGGCCGAGGGCCACCTCAACGCCCGCGAGCGTATCGACTACCTGATCGACCCCGGTTCGTTCATTGAATCCGGCCGTTTTGCCCGCAGCAACCGCCCCGAAGTCAAACACAAGACGCCCGCCGACGGCAAAATCGCGGGCTTCGCTAAAATCGCCGGCCGCGAAATCGCGCTGGTGTCGAATGACTTCACGGTGCTGGGCGCGTCCTCCGCCGTGATCAACATGAAAAAGATCAAGCATGTGAAGCAGATCGCGGCCAGGCGCGGCATGCCGCTGGTGCTGCTGGGCGAATCTTCGGGCGCGCGCATGCCGGATCGCATGGGTGCGGCGGGGCGCGCGATCATTGCCCAGGATCCGACCGAGTACCAGCGCCTGCGCGAGTCACCGTGGTGTTCAGCATTGCTCGGCCAGTGTTACGGGTCCTCGACCTGGTATTCCGCTATGTCGGATTTTGTGGTGATGCGCAAAGGCGCGATCATGGCCATCGCCAGCCCGAAGGTCACCTCGATCGCGATCAACAAGCCGATCGAAGCCGAAGACCTCGGCGGCTGGAAACTGCTGACGGGCGTGTCGGGGCTTGCCGATCTGGCGGTGGACACCGATCAGCAGGCGATGGACGCGATCAGGAAGTTTTTGTCCTACCTGCCCAGCCACCACCTGCAGCCGCCGCCGGAAGTTCCGGTGCCCGCCGGGTCCGACGATGCCGGCAAAAAAATCTTCGACATCCTGCCGGAATCGCGCACCCAGGTGTATGACGTGCGCAAGATTATTGCCGTAGTTGCCGATCAGGATTCATGCTTCGAATTGAAGGAGCGTTTCGGCAAATCGATATCGACCGTGCTCGCCCGCCTCGACGGCAAAAGCGTCGGCTTCATCGCCAACAATCCAATGTTCAAGGGCGGCGCGCTGGATGCCGATGCCGTGCAGAAAGTCATCAGCTTCATGGTGCTGTGCGATTCGTTCAACGTGCCGCTGGTGTTCATGGTGGATGTGCCGGGCTTCCTGATCGGCGTCGAAGGCGAAATTCGCGGGATGCCGGGCAAGGTCATCAACTGGATGAACGCGCTGAGTCAGGTCACCGTGCCCAAGCTGACGGTGATCATGCGCAAGGACTACGGGCAAGCCTACATCAACATGGCTGGCGGCAAAGGCGCCGATGAGGTGGCGATCTGGCCGACCGCGGATCTGGGTTTCATGGATCCCGCGGTGTCGGTCAACGTGCTCTACGGCATCAGGCAACAGGACGATCCGGAAAAATTCGCCAAACTCAAAGCCGAAGTCGAGCGCGACACCTCGGCGTGGGGCCTTGCCGAACTATATGAAGCGCAGCATGTGATCGACCCGCGCGACACCCGCGACTGGCTGATCCGCACCATGGAAATTCACCGCAGCGGCATGAAAAACGGCGTCGGACAGCATTTGCTGCGCAACTGGCCGACGAGCTACTGAGAGCCGTAAATGGTGAATGGTGAGGAGAAAACCCGGCAGGTTATTCCCCCCGCTTTGCGGGGACAAGGGAACACTCGCTGCGGAGCAGAGAGCCAAGGTGAAGAGCGCAGGGTTTTTCCCCTCTCCCCGCAAGGCGGGGAGAGGGCCAGGGTGAGGGGTGAGGTTCGGTGGCGTTTCTCCGGATATCTGTAATATAAATAAGTAACACATTGATTTATAACAATAAATTGTTAGTTAGCGGGCGCTTGCTTTTGCGCTGGATTCTGCCCATTGTCATAGCGTTTTTGGCCACGGCGGCGGGCGCGGCGGCGCCGGATGCGGGGCCGTTCGGATTGCTGAAAGATCTCGCCGGTAGCGAAATCCAGGTGTTCATCGAAAACGATTCTTTGGGCGGCACTGACCGCTACTACACCAACGGCATCAAGATCGGCGGCGGCATTCCGGCGGATCATGTCAGCGGGTTGTTCACGCGCCCGCCCAACGCGCTGCTCGATGCCATCAGCGATGGCGCCAGCAACCACTTCGGCCTGTTCATCGGCCAGAACCTCTACACGCCGCGCGACATCACCATCGCCGCGCCGCAACCCAACGACCGGCCGTGGGCGGCGTGGGCGTACATCGGCGCAGTCGCGCAAAGCGTCAAGTCGGATCACCTCCATACCGTCGAATTTGATCTGGGTTTTGTCGGCCCGCCGGCGCTGGGCAGACAGGCGCAGACGTTCTGGCACAACACCATTGTCGATGCGCCGGAACCCAAAGGCTGGGGCAACCAGATCCGCGGCGAGCCGGGATTTTTGCTGTCTTACCTGCACAAGCGGCGCTACGGCGAGCGCAGCGGCGCGCAGTTCGTGCCGCACGCGGGGGCCAGTCTCGGCACCATCATGACCTTTGCCCGCATCGGCGGCATCGTGCGCGTCGGGCAGAACATGACCGGCTTCGGCCCCGACAGCATCGAGCCCGGTGGCGCGATGCTGAAAAACACCCGCCAGGAACAGGAAGGCGGCGCACGCCAGCCGTACGAGTGGTTCGTGTTCGCCGGCGTTGACGGCCGGCTGATTGCGCACAACATTTTTCTCGACGGCTCGCTGTTCCGTGGCGGACCCGGCATAGCGCGCCGCGACGCGGTGTACGACATGACCGCTGGCGTCTCGGCGCGCATCGACAAGGTGCGCGTGTCGGTGACGCGCATCAAACGCAGCGAAGAATTCACCGCGCCCGCGGGCGGCGGCGGGCGGCAGCGGTTCTACTCAATCAACGTGGGGGTTGAGTTTTAGGCACCCACGGCTTTAATCATGTAACCGGTTGTTTTTATTTATTATTTTTTGCTCCTCGGCAATGATCCAGATCGCACGGGGCGTCCGATTCGCATGTAAGTAAATGATTTGTTTGGTAAATCAGACGGGCGCATAATTCAAAGGAGGTTTTGCAACTACCTTTTAGGGCTTTGATTTCAAGTAGATTTCCATGGATACCTCTAAGCGGTGGCGGCTACTCTGGGCAATTCCTGCGCTCATAGTCATTGCCGCAGGTTTGGTCGGATGGAACCTTTTTCTTCTGCCATCCTCGTTAAGCGAGGCAATTTTTCGCTATCGCCTCGGCAGTGCGGCACAGACCCCAAAAAAGGAAATCTATTTATCTGAGTTGGCCACGTTTGAGTGGGAAGAAGTTTGCGATCATCATCCCTACGATGGCGAGTTCAAATACCCCAAATATGGACGCACCTACCACGCCCCTATGAGCGCCGCACATGATGGCGTCTGGGTACTGCTTTTTATTGAGAAAGACGGTAACCCAACCTACATCTCGGGTAGTTGTACTCGTGGTGGCGCACGCATCC
>JANNHN010000334.1:0-3918 GCA_031404395.1 Betaproteobacteria bacterium | reverse complement strand
CCACAGTGCATGTCCGAATTGCGGCCTCGGTTCCTGGTGCCTGCCCGCCAATCTCACATTGTACGAGTCCGGACAATTCATGGACATCATCGAGCACTGCCGTCCGCTCAAGCGCAACGAACACCTTCATCGCGCCGGGTTCGCACTCAAGTCGTTGTATGCCATTAACAGCGGATTCCTGCGGACGAGCATAACAACCGATGACGGTCGTGAGCAGGTTGTCGGTTTTTCAATGACCGGTGAACTCCTCGGCATGGATGCGATCGGCATGGGCGTGCATCAATGCGATACGGTCGCACTCGAAGACAGCAGCCTTTGCGGAATCCGCTATGCCGATCTGGAGGAACTTGGCCATGCCATCCCGGCACTGCAAAACCACTTTCATCGGATGATGGGTGCGGAAATCACCCGCGAGCACGGCATCATGCTCCTGCTGGGCGCCATGCGCGCCGAGGAACGTGTTGCCGCCTTTCTGCTCAACCTTTCAATTCGATTCTCCGCTCGCGGCTACTCGGGAACCAGTTTCAGGCTACCCATGACACGGCAGGACATCGGGAGCTATCTTGGCCTCAATCTTGAAACGGTCAGCCGGGTATTCTCCTACTTCAATGATATCCAGCTGATTTCAGTAAATTTTAAAACCATAAAAATCGAAAGCATGGCGAAGTTGCAGCAAAGAACCGGCAGCCTGGAAGCAGGATATTCCAGGGCCCGGCGCGCAAAAGCGGGAACGCCGGGAGATCGGGTTTCCGTTACAGGGTGATGACCGTGCTGTCGTGCAGCGTAAAACGCTTTTTTCTGCCGGATGCCGCTGCAGCCGCGCGCAGCTACTGCGGGGGAGCGGTTTCCTTTTTGGCGCAGGTGCTGATTCCCATCCACGCGTAAGGCGGGCAGTAGCCGAAGGCCGCAGTCGTGATCGGCAGCAGCCCGATCAGGCCCAGCCAGCGGGCATTGCCTTCCAGAAAGTAAATCAGGCTGAGCAGCCCGAGGCCGCCAATGATGCGGATGACGCGTTCGGTGTTGCCGATGTTCGTGGTCATGGTTCTGCCTCCTGAATCAACTATTGATCATTGCAAAATACAAGACACCGTTCGGGCTGAGCTCGTCGAAGCCCCGCTGCCCTTCGACAAGCTCAGGGCGAACGGAATTGGTTTGTCACCAATGATGAAAAGCTCAATAGAGTAGTGCCTGCAGTAATCATACTCCGCTACACGGTGATGACCGTGCCGTCATACAGCGTAAACTCCTTTTTCCTGCTGGACGTTGCTGCCGCGGGTTCAATCACCACGGTATCGTCAGCTTCGCGCAAGTCCTCATAACTGAATCCCTGCACCCGGTCGCCATCGGCGGTGTAGTCCCAGATCTGATTGCCGTAGGCGTCGAATTTTTCGCCGTGAATGGCGATCTCGTCGGACAGGCGCTGGCGTTTGCGCGGCACGGCGGCGAGGGGTAGCCCGGATTTCCGCAAAAAGCGGGTGGCGGCCTCGAGCGACTCCGCGCCCAAACCATTGTCATAGCCGCCGCCGATGTCGCAATGGTTGCCGTACATGCTGAAGACTTTGACCATGCTGCCCAGCAGCGAGTAATCCACGGCCTTGAACACGACCCGGTACTCGTTCCGGGCCTCGATCACGACCACATTCTTCACGATGGGCGGGAACGCCTGATTGCCTTTAACGCCCGTGACCACGGGATCGAACAGCACGCCCGCGACGATTGCGACCTGGGCGGGCTTCAGCAGCACGGTGCCCGCATCATCCGTCAGGCCGTTGCGGTAAACCTCCTGATAAATCATCTGGCTGAAAATCGCCGCCGAGGCGGCGCCACGACTGAATGCAGTCAGCACGATCTTCACCGGCCCCTGGTTGGCCCCCATCTGCAGCCACGCTGCCGCCGCGCGCTTGAATTCATCGCAGGCCTGCCGGGCTTTGCGGATGGCGCCGGTGCTCACCCGCGCGGGCAGCCAGCTTTCCACCCACGGATCGGTCCGGGTGCCGAGTCCGGCGCAATACACGCCCCGGGCGTGCGCGAGACTGTCGTCCCTGCCTGCGTATTGTTGCCACAATTGCCCGACATTGGTGGTCTGGGCATTCTCTTTCAGGTTGTCCCTGTCGTTGTTGGTGCCGTCGAATGCGGCAAAGAACACAAACTGGCCCTTGGTCACCACCTTCTTTGCGGCGGCGACGATCTTTTTGCCCTCGGCCATGTTCCACGCCAGGCTGTCTGCGGCCTGCGTGGCGTTGATGTCGGCAACCGGCGTTGCGTGTTTATTCCTGCTCGCGGTTTTTTTCTTCACCGCAGTTTTTTTTCTGGGCATGTCGTTACTCCTTCACCAGATCAAAGGGCACCCAACAAACTGAAATCCCCCTCTCCCCGCACGCGGGGACAAAGCACCGGGCGGATGCGCCCCGAAGGAAGTCCTCCTGGGGGAAGCCGCACAGCGGCGTTATCCGCCGATCCGCATCATCATCCGCGACGGCGTCGCGTTGGATAGAAATGAACTGTTGGCGGGTACACCGGACGTAAGAATAAACGTACTGCGCTGCGCATGAATATAATGCTCACTCCATCCCCCGGGAAACACAATCCCCTGCATCGTTGTCACCATGAACCCAGCCCAACCCGCAAATCCGCTGCACGGCATCACCCTCGAGCGCATGCTGACTGAACTGGCCGGCAGCCTGGGCTGGGAGGCCATGGGCAGCGCAGTCCCCATCCGCTGCTTCACGCACGAACCGAGTATCGCGTCGAGCCTGCGATTTTTGCGGCGCACGTCCTGGGCACGCGCCAAGGTGGAAGAACTGTACTTGCAGCACAAGGGCCGCTAGTCAGGCGGGGTATTTCAATCGGTAGCCAAGGCGTAAATTTCATCAATAAAAACAATTAGTTATATATTCAAAGCGTTCTGTCGGGTGGCGCTGGTGACGAAGCCGCTTTGAAGTGCAGTAACTTAAAGATTACAATTCGATGATTGAACGCGAACTTTTCGTATATCAGACAGCCAATGGGCGAAGCCCGTTTACGGAATGGCTTGCGTCATTGAAGGATCGGCAGGCGCGATCGCGTATTGAGGCACGTATCAACCGGCTTGCGCTTGGCAATCCCGGTGATCATCGGATGCTTGATAGCGGTTTGTTTGAACTGCGGATCGACTGGGGCCCGGGTTATCGGGTTTATTGCGCAAGGATGGGTGACGTGATTGTTCTTCTTCTGTGCGGAGGAGACAAGACTACACAACAAAAGGATATTGCCAATGCCAAAGCTTGCCTCCAAGACTTCAAAAGCCGCCCGTAAGAAGGTGTTCCCCTCTTCTGTACCTTACGAAACATGGCTGATTAAACGCCTGAAAGATCCTGCTGAAGCCGCAGCGTACATCGAAGCAGCAATCGAAGACGGCGATCAGCCGGCGCTGATGATGGCGCTGCGCCATGTGGCACAGGCGCAGGGCGGAATAGCAAAGCTCGCGCGCAAATCAAAACTCACGCGCGAAGCCACTTACCGGATGCTGTCTGCGTCGGGAAACCCGGAGCTGCGCAGCCTGACCGCGATTCTCGATGCGGCGGGATTGCGGTTGTCGGTGAAGCCGGTCGGGCGGCGGGCGGCTTAGAGTGCTTAACAAAATACACTCCCCTCTCCCGCTTGGGCGGGACAAGGGAACACTTGAAGCAAGGCAGAGGGTTGGGGAGAGGGGCCGCGAGAAAGTCGTTTTGTTAGATGCTCTAAAATCAGTCACGCAAAAGCACACCACACATGAGCCATAACACCGGTATTTTCGAACGCCCCCAGGCCTTCGGCGAAGAAGTCGCCAACGCGGTCAGCCACGGCATTGCCCTGATCGCCTCCATCGTGGCCATCCCCATACTCGTCAACGGCGCGGCGCGCACCGGCAGCACGTCGGCGGTCGTCGGCGCGAGCGTT
>JANNHN010000333.1:0-19439 GCA_031404395.1 Betaproteobacteria bacterium | reverse complement strand
GCTGCCGGCGATCAGTCGTGGACGCGTTTCCGCGATCGCCTGCTGGAAGCGGTGCAACAGCGCGACAAAAAATTTGTGCTGGGCATAGTCGATCGCAATGTACGCAATGGTCTGGAACAACCACGCGGTCTTAACGAATTCATCCGCCAGTGGGATCCTGATGCTGAAGACAGTCCGTTGTGGCGCGAGCTGCCGCGCGCGCTCTTTTTGGGCGCGGTGTACTACCAGCATGAGCGCATGCCGCGCAGCCTGTGTGCACCTTATGTGTTGCCGCGCTGGCCAAAGGGTGTCGATCCGCAGGGCAACGGCGCGATCACCGCACGTGAAACCTCGATGCGTAGCGGTCCGTCAGGCGATGCGGGCATTCTGATGAATCTCGGTTATTCAATCGTCCGCGTTACCGATTGGGAGGTCGTGGATGTTGACCCGGAAGTGAAACAGAAATGGGTAAAAATCCAGGTGC
The DNA here is from genome assembly GCA_031404395.1 of Betaproteobacteria bacterium. Taxonomy (GTDB): domain Bacteria; phylum Pseudomonadota; class Gammaproteobacteria; order Burkholderiales; family SG8-41. The sequence continues at coordinate 18,976 of JANNHN010000333.1, read as the reverse complement.
AGGAGCACAACGGTTATATACCCGAAGAACATATCCGCAGTCCGGCCGAACACCTGGCTTGTTTCCGAAAAAGCGAAGCTGGATGGCGATTGATATCATTTCTCGCGGCAGGCGAGTAGGCCGCGGCCATGCCATGCGCCGGATGCTTGCTGCTGCGGTGCTGCTGGTGATGAGCGGCGGCGCACAAAGCCTTGATCTGCAGGGCCATCGCGGTGCGCGCGGCCTGCTGCCGGAGAATACGCTGCCGGCGTTCGCCAGGGCGCTCTCCATCGGCGTCACCACGCTGGAACTCGATACCGCAATCACCCGCGACGGCATTATTGTCGTCAGTCACGATGCGACGCTGAACCCGGACATCACGCGCGGCCCCGATGGACTATGGATCACCCGCAGCGACATCGCCATTCATGTGCTGAGTTGGGCGGAAGTGCAGCAGTACGACGTCGGCCGCATCCGGCCCGATTCCGCCTATGCGCAGCGTTTTCCGGATCAACAGGCAGTTGATGGCACACGCATGCCGCGACTCGCTGACGTATTTTCTCTGGCGCGTCGTGCCGGCAACAGCACAGTACGCTTCAATATCGAAACCAAGATTTCGCCTGAGCATCCGCAGCGCACACTGCCGCCGGCGGAATTCGCGCGGGCGCTGATCGCGCTGGTGCGCAGTGAGGGCCTCGAGTCGCGGATCACCATCCAGTCCTTCGACTGGCGTACGCTGCAGGTCGTGCAACGCGAAGCCCCGCAGATCACCACGGTGTATCTGAGCGCACAACAATCCTGGCAGGACAACATCCGCGCGAAAGAGATGTCGTCGCCATGGACTGCAGGCCGGCATGTCAGCAGCCACGGCGGTTCGGTGCCGCGCATGATCAAAGCCGCGGGCGGGGCAGTGTGGTCACCTTATTTCGGCGAAGTCACGCGGGTATCCGTGCGTGCAGCGCAACAAGCCGGGCTGAAAGTCGTGGTGTGGACCGTCAATGAAGCTGCGGACATGACGCGCATGCTGGATATCGGTGTCGATGGCATCATTTCTGATTATCCGGATCGTCTGCGGCGGATCGCCGGGGAGCGCGACATCGCACTGCCGTCGGTCACACCGGTCATACCCTGAGCGCAGACCGGCGCCAGAATAAACAAGGGAGGCCACCAGCCTCCCTTGTTGTTTTACAGATTGTATTGCCGATTCAGGCTGTATCAGCGCAAGCCGGCGATGTACTCCGCTACTGCGGCAATTTCCTGATCGCTCATCTTGGCTGCGGTGCCGCGCATCATCTGTGCCGGGTCATTAGCACGCTGGCCGCCGCGGAATGCTTTCAGTTGCGCGACGGTGTAATCGGCGTGCTGTCCGGCAATGCGCGGAAACTGTGCCGGCATACCGGCGCCATTCGGCGCATGGCAGGCGGCGCAGGCCGGCACGCCTTTGGCCGCAACGCCGCCGCGGTAAATCGCCTCGCCCTGCTTGACCAGCGCCGCATCGCGCGCCGCGCGCGGTATGCTTTTCTGCGCAGCAAAGTGCGCGGCGAGATTTTTCATATCCTCTGCGGAGAGGTTGGCCACCATGCCGCCCATGATCGGATTGGCACGTTCAGCCGCTTTGCCGTCTTGCGGCTTGAAATTCACCAGTTGTTTGTAGGTGTATTCCGGATGCTGTCCGGCAAGGTTCGGATTGACCGGAATCACACTGTTGCCGTCGGCACCGTGGCATGCTGCGCACACCGTGGTGACGATTTGCTGCGCTTTGGCGGAATCACCCTTGATGACTCCCTGGCCAAATGCGGCCGGCGTCAGCAGCGTGCCCGCCAGCAGGACCCACAACTGCCAGTTAATTACGCGGCGGCTTATGCAGCAAAAATCCATGCCTGCTCCTTGATCATGATATCGGTAAAAAAGGCTTGTATTCTATAGCATTCCCCCCGCCCGCTTCCCCACCCACCGGGAGTATCCGCATTGCCCCTGTTCTCGCAGTTGGAATTTCGTTATGCCGTGCATCAAATAGCCGATATGCCACCCGACCAGGGCGCCGAGGTCGCATTCGCCGGCCGCTCGAACGCCGGCAAATCGACCGCAATCAACGCGCTGGCCAATCGCAGGAAGCTGGCCTTTGTCAGCAAGACGCCGGGGCGCACGCAAGCGCTCAATTTTTTTGATATGGGTAACCATTGCTTCCTGGTCGATTTGCCGGGTTATGGCTACGCCGCGGTACCGGGGCGTGAGCAAGAGCGCTGGAGTGAGTTAATAAGCACTTACATTATAAATCGTAACTCATTGAAATTATTGGTTTTAGTGGCTGACGCTCGCCATGGCATCACGCCACTGGATCACTATCTGCTCGACTGGTTGGCCCCGACCGGCAAACCGGTACACGTGCTGCTGACCAAAGCTGACAAGTTGACCCGGCAACAGGCTACGGCCGCGCTGAAGGACGCCACCACTGAACTCGCGCGCCACCTGGTCGAGTCGTCCGTGCAGATTTTTTCAGGGCTGCGCAAGACCGGGGTGCGCGAAGCACAGGCCGCCGTTGTGAAACGCCTGAAACAATAAAAAAACCCCCGGTAAAGGGGAGTAAACCGGGGGCAAAAAGCCTTAATCAGAATTAAGGCGCCCGCTCAGGGAGGAGAGGCGGGCGATGGCCTAAACCACCTGCAACTTCAGACGACTATAATCCGCAGAAGTTCCCGCCGCGGCGGGTCGAAAAAACTCTCCATAAATCCAAGGTGTTAGCGCCATGTTTCCACTCGGTCGGTATCCTTCAGTGCGTATGCGCCGGATGCGCAAGGACGATTTTTCGCGCCGCCTGATGCGCGAACACCGGTTAACGACAGACGACCTGATCTACCCGATTTTTATTATCGACGGCAAAAACCGCACCGAAGCTGTGGATTCGATGCCCGGCGTGCGTCGCTACACCATCGATAAATTGTTGCAGCATGCTGCAGGCTGCGTCGAACTCGGCGTGCCCGCCGTGGCGCTGTTCCCGGCAATCGAGCGTTCGCTGAAAACTGCTGATGGACGCGAAGCGGCAAATCCCAAGGGGCTGGTACCGCGCGCCGTATCTGCGCTGAAAAAACGCTTCCCTGAGCTCGGCGTCATCACCGATGTGGCGCTTGACCCGTACACGACTCACGGGCAGGACGGTGTCGTCGATCGAAACGGCTATGTGCTGAACGACGAAACCATTGTGGTGCTCGAGCGGCAGGCGGCAATCTGCGCTGCCGCGGGTGTCGATGTTGTCGCACCCTCCGACATGATGGATGGCCGCATTGGCGCAATCCGCACTGCGCTCGACAAAAAGGGATTCATCCACACGCGCATCATGGCCTATTCAGCCAAATACGCGTCGGGCTTCTATGGACCATTCCGCGATGCCGTCGGCTCAGCCAAGCAACTTGGCAAAAACGACAAGCGCAATTACCAGATGGATCCCGCGAACAGTGACGAAGCGCTGTGGGAAGTGGGTCTTGACCTGCAGGAAGGCGCCGATATGGTGATGGTCAAACCCGGCATGCCTTATCTGGATATCGTGCGGCGCGTGAAGGATGAGTACAAAGCGCCGACCTACGTCTATCAGGTCAGCGGCGAGTATGCGATGTTGAAGGCCGCCGCGCGCAATGGCTGGCTCGATGAACAGACCTGCGCGCTGGAAGCGCTGCTGGCATTCAAGCGCGCGGGTGCCGACGGCGTGCTGACCTATTTCGCACTGGATGCCGCGCGCTGGATCCGCGAGAGCCGCGCCTGAGGAAATACTGAACAAGTGTGGGCTGCGTCCGGGGTTACGTCCCCCTTGTAATCCCTCACCGCAGAGGAATCGCTGAATAACCGAAACCACTTGATCAACGCGTCCCTATTCGCTACCGGGATTCAGGTCAGCAGGTTTTCCACTGCAGCAATCCGCGCGCGTTCAATAGTGCGGCCTTCCGGTGTCGCACGCGCCGGCACCCGCAAGTCGCGCAAATCAAATACCGTCAGGTCGACCTCGATTCCGTCATCGCTGATGGTAAACACCGGCAATACGCGCGCTTCCTGCCCGGCATATAACCGGGTTTGCGTCGTCTTGTAGGAAATATCACGGTCGATCAACAACAACTCCACTGCCTTGATGTTGTCGGTAAACAACTGCAGATGTATGCCGGCGTATGGCCCCGCAATGCCCGACAGCGCCGATCCGGTCAGGTGCGGGTCAAAGGCGGCCAGTTCGCGCATGACCTTCGCTGCGTGCTGGCGCAACTCGCGTACCCGCTGCGCCTGGGCGTCACCTTGGTAAATACCCTGGTACTCCCGCAACGCTACTTCGATCTCGTCGTTGGTCGGCAGCTTGCCCGACTCCGGGATACCCAGTTGTTTCGCCGCCTTGCGCTTGGCAAGCCCATAGTCTTCGATGCCATCCTGCGCCATCAGGCGGGCAGCATGGACGGCAATCGCGCTGCGGGTGTCATCGCGGCTCCGTTCCCTGGGCATGCGATGCTCCTAAAATAATTGGTTACGGACTTCGTCCGGCAACTTCTCGCCTCCGACCGCACCCTCCGGGGTGTGATCCGGCGCCGGAAATTCCTGATAAAAATATTCGCTGATGCCGCCTTCCGCGGAACGCAATCCGGTTTGGGGATTGATCCGCATCGTCACCACGCCGGAAGGGGGGCCGAACGGCGCCTCGGGTGCATCTTTCAGCACTACGCGCATGTAATTGATCCAGATCGGCAGAGCGGCACTGCCGCCGGTTTCGTTGCGGCCCAGCGTTTTTGGCTGGTCGAAACCCATCCATGCAATCGCAACAAGGTTGGACTGAAAACCGCAGAACCAGGCGTCAACAAACTCGTTGGTAGTGCCCGTCTTGCCAGCAAGATCATGGCGCTTCAACTGCATGGCGCGCGTCGCCGTTCCTGAGCGGACGACGTCACGCATGATGCTCGTCATGATGAAAGCATTCCGCGGATCGATGACGCGCTCGGCGGATTCGCCGGCGACCTGCGGTTGATTGACCAACAGCACGTTGCCCTTGCTGTCTTCCACGCGCTCAACAAAATACGGTGTGATCCGGTAGCCGCCATTGGCGAATACCGAGTATGCCCCCAGCATCTGCATCGGCGTCACGTTACCAGCACCCAACGCCATCGTCAGGTACGGCGGATGCAGCTTGGGATCGAAGCCAAACCGGGCGATGTAATCCTGGGCGTATTGCGGGGTGATGGCTTGCAGCACGCGCACCGACACCAGGTTCTTCGATTTGGCGAGTGCCATGCGCAGCCGCATCGGCCCGTCAAACTTGCCGTCGAAATTCTTCGGTTCCCACGGTTCAGATCCAGTCTGTGCGGCAGTAAAAGTCAGCGGGGCATCGTTGATCACGGTTGCCGCCGTAAATCCCTTCTCCAGCGCTGCGGAATAAATAAATGGCTTGAAGCTCGATCCGGGCTGGCGCAAGGCCTGGGTCACATGATTGAACTGGTTGCGGTTGAAATCAAAACCGCCGACCAGCGCGCGGATTGCGCCGGTGCGCGGCTCTGCAGCAACCAGCGCCGATTCGACGGCGGGTAACTGCGTGATGTGCCAGCGGTTTTTCGCCTCGCGTGCGATACGCACAATGTCACCACGGCGCAGCCGTTGATTGGGCGCCGCCCTGTCACCAAGCAGGCGTGCTGCGAATTTCAAACCGTCTTCGGTAATCGCAATCCTCTCGCCGCCGGATCGATAAACATGCACCAGTTTCGGCGTCGCCTCGAGGATCACGGCGGCATATATATCTTCGCTGTCCGGCGCATCCTGCAGCGCTTCTTCGAGCCTCTCGTCGGTCAGCTCGCCAACCAACTCAACATGGGCTTCCGGTCCGCGGTAACCGTGACGCCTGTCATACTCGAAAACACCCCTGCGCAGCGCATCATAGGCCGCCTGCTGATGATCTGTTTGCAGCGTAGTGCGCACAATCAGGCCGCGGGTATAGATATCCTCGCCGTAGCGCTCAAACATCTGCGCCCGGACCATCTCGGCAAAATAATCGGCGCGCACCCCGTAATTACTCAGAACCTGCCGGACTTCCGGAGCCTCCTTGTCGGCTTGCGCAAGTTGCTGTGGCGTAATCATGTCCAACTCGCGCATGCGCCGCAGGACATATTGCTGGCGAAGTTTGGCGCGCACCGGATTGGCAACCGGGTTGAATCGTGACGGCGCCTTGGGCAATCCGGCGAGCATGGCCTGCTCACCGATAGTCAGTTCACCCAGCGGCTTGCCGTAGTAAATCTGCGCAGCGGCCGCAAAACCGTAAGCCCGTTGTCCCAGGTAAATCTGATTGATGTACAGTTCGATGATTTGCTGTTTGCTGAGACTGGATTCAATTTTGAATGCCAACAGCATTTCATTGAACTTGCGGGTCAGCGTTTTTTCCTTGGTCAGGAAAAAATTGCGTGCAACCTGCATAGTGATGGTGGACGCGCCCTGGCGCACGCCGCCCGAAGCAAAGTTCGACAATGCGGCGCGAGCGACCCCGATGTAGTCGACGCCACCGTGCTGATAAAACCGCTCGTCTTCGGCGGCAACGATGGCATCAACCAGGGATTTGGGCACTTGGGCCAGCGCAACCACCGCACGGCGCTCTTCACCAAACTCGCCAATCAGCTTGCCGTCCGCGCTATAGACCCTGAGCGGGATTTTGGGCTGATAATCCGTCAAAACTTCCAGCGACGGGAGGGTCGGATAAACGATTGCGGCGGCGAAGCCGAGAACCAGCGCACCAGCCGCAGCTAGCAAAAATACCAGTAATAGTGGGAAACCCCACCAACGAACAGACATCTAGTGGAAAACTGTTTTTGTGAAAAAAGTCAAAAGAATCTGTGGGTTACGCGCCACATCTCATGCAAAATCTTATTGCTTGATCGGCAAAAATCCTGCACAGTAGATGGTGACGCGGGTGCATTATAGGCGGATAGCACCGCAAAAGGAATGCGGCAAGAAACCTTTACTTAATAAAAGGTTGCTGCTAATGTCTAAAGTAATTTATGTGGAGTTCGCGCTAAGAATATATGGCTAAAGGAAAATTCAGCCTGAACTTCGACGCTATCGAGGGCTTGTTCAAGCCCAAGATGCCGCCGTTGATCGGCGCAGATATCAGCTCCTCTGCGGTGAAGATGGTCGAGATCTCCGATGCGGGCAAGGGCGGCTTCCGTCTTGAACGCTACGCCATTGAACCGCTGCCCACCGAATCCGTGGTTGAAGGCAATATCAATAACCTCGACGCCGTCATTGAGGCCGTCAAACGGTGCCACAAGCGGCTCGGAACCAATTTCAAAAATCTCGCGCTGGCGCTGCCTAACGCGGCGGTCATCAGTAAAAAGATTCTGGTGCCGGCGGGTCAGACGGACGACGATCTGGGCCTGCAGGTGGAAACCGAAGCCAATCAGTACATCCCTTTCTCTCTCGATGAAGTCAACCTGGACTATCAGATTGTCGGGCCTGCGCCCAACAGCCCGGAAGATGTAGAAGTGCTGATCGCCGCCTCGCGCAAGGACAAGATTGAGGATCGTGTGGCCGTTGCCGAAGGCGCCGGCCTGAAAGCAGTCGTCATGGACGTCGATTTGTTCGCCGCGCAGGCCGCGTTTGAACTGATCGAAGCTACCATGCCGGATCGCGGACGCGAGCTCAACATTGCCGTGGTTGACATCGGCGCCTCGGTGATGAATGTCAACGTCATGCGCAATGACCAGTCAATTTACATGCGTGAACAGCCTTTTGGCGGCATACAGCTCACGCAGGAAATCCAGAACAAGTTCGGCCTTTCTGCCGAAGAGGCAGAAGCGGCCAAGCGTGCCGGCGGGCTGCCGGAGAACTACGAGTCCGAAGTACTGCAGCCGTTCATGGACAACCTGGGGCAGGAGATCGCACGCGCCATTCAATTCTTCTTTTCGTCGACACAATTCAACAAGATCGATCACATCGTACTCTCCGGCGGCTGTGCAGCAATTCCCGGCATGAACGAAGCGGTCGCCAAACGTACGCAGGTAGAGACCACCGTCGCCAATCCGTTCCTGAATATGGCGCTGTCTTCACGCATCCGGATGAAGAGCCTGGAACAGGATGCACCGTCACTGATGGTGGCTTGCGGCCTTGCCATGAGGAGATTTGACCGATGAGCGCACGCATCAACCTCTTGCCGCATCGCGAGATGCGGCGCAAGGAACAGCAGAAACAGTTCTTCATCATGCTGGGCGTGGTGATCGTCGCCGGTGCTGCGATCTGGTTCGGCGTGCATGGCTATCTCGACGGGCAGCTGACCAATCAGCAGGCACGGAATAAATATCTCGAAAGCGAGATCGTCAAGCTCGACAAGGAAATTGCCGAGATCAACAAGCTGAAGGAACAGACCGCCTCCTTGCTCAAGCGCAAGCAAGTGGTCGAAACACTGCAGAGCAACCGTGCCGAAGTTGTGCATCTGCTCGACCAATTGGTACGCCAGTTGCCGGATGGCATGTATCTGAAGTCCATCAAGCAGCAAGGAACCAAAGTCACCATTACCGGATTCACCCAGTCCCAGGCGCGGGTTTCCACGCTGATGCGTAACCTCGAAGGCTCCCAGCACCTGCAGGGCGCCAATCTTGTGGAAATCAAGGCGGCGTCTGCCGGCGGGCTGCGCATCAATGAGTTCACGATGAACATCGATGTGACGCGTGTCGTTGAACCCGACGCCAGGAAGGGCGGGGGGAAGGGCTAATCATGACTTTAGACGAACTCAAACGACTGGATCCCAACAAGATCGGCAGTTGGCCGATACTGCCCAAACTCGGCATTTTGCTGCTGCTGTTGCTGGCCCTGGTGTTTGCCAGCTATTGGTTTGACTGGCAGGATCAGATCACGCAAATTGACGGCGCGAAAACCAAGGAAGGGCAGTTGCGAACCACCTTTCTCGATAAAAAGAAAACGGCCATCGACCTGCCCGCCTACCGCAAACAACTGGTTGATATCGAGTCCCAGTTCGGCGCCCTGTTGAAGCAGTTGCCGGGCAAATCAGAAATGGATGCCTTGCTGACCGACATCAACCAGGCTGGCTTGGGTCGCGGCCTGCAATTCGAGTTGTTCCGCCCCGCCGCCTCCGAGGTAGCGAAGGAATTCTATGCGGAATTACCGATTGCCATTCGCCTTACCGGCAGCTATCACGACATCGGTTCTTTCGCGAGCGATATCGGAAAATTATCGCGCATCGTCACGCTCAACGACATCGCGCTCGCCAGCACCAAGGACGGCCTGACGCTGGATGCGACAGCCAAGACTTTCCGTTACCTCGATGAGAGCGAGCTGGCAGCGCAGCGCAAGGCTGCCGTCAAGCCCGCCGCGGGAGCCAAGAAATGAACACCAAGTCTGCAATACTGGTCGCGTCCTGCGCGCTGGTGCTGGGGGCCTGCAGCGGGGAGGAGCACTCCGACCTGCGGCAGTTCGTCAAGGAATCCGACAAGATGCCGGGCGGTCGCATTCCACCGTTGCCTGAGGTCAAACCGTACGAGGCATTTGCGTATAACGCCTACGATCTGGCTGACCCATTCAAGTCGCGCAAGATCGAGCCACCGAAATCAACAGCTAAGGGCGGATTACAGCCCGATCTCAATCGTCCACGCGAGGCACTTGAGGCTTTCCCGCTCGAAAATCTGGCAATGGTCGGTACGCTGCAGCAAAAGGGCCAGGTTTTTGCATTGGTCAAGGCGCCGGACAAAGGGCTCTACCGCGTCGCTTCGGGCAATTATATCGGCCAGAATTTCGGCCGGATCGTGGCAATTACGGAAACGGATATCAAACTCAAGGAAATTGTTCAAGACAGCGGCGGCAACTGGGAAGAAAAAGAACAGGCGCTGCAGTTGCAAGAACAGGAGACTAAAAAATGATTCGATTCTTCGAACTCAAAAAGTACTTTTTCGGTTTGGTGACCGCCGCCGGTTTTGCCTTGGCGGCGACTACGGGCTACGCCCAGAACACCATTGAGTCCATTAACGTGTCCGGACAACAGGGTGGCGCTACTGTCGTCAAAATCACCTTGAAATCCACTCCCGGTGCGTCGCCCGCGAGTTTTGCGGTGAACAACCCACCGCGCATAGCTTTCGATTTCCCCAACACCACCAACGGAATCGGCAAGACCGTACAAGAGGTCGGCGAAGGAGATGTGCGCCGCGTCAATATCGTGCAGGCCGGCGACCGCTCGCGCGTGGTGCTCGAGACCAGCAGGGCTCTGAGTTACGACACCCGCGTCGATGGCAATACCGTACTGATTACGCTGGGCGGAACCGCTGCCGCAGGCGCTTCATCTGCGACAACCACTGCGCAAACGTTCGCACCGGTCAAACCCGGTGACGGCAAACACAGCCTGCGCGATGTGGATTTCCGCCGCGGTCAGGCCGGTGAAGGTCGGGTGATGGTGGATCTGTCGGACAACCAGGTAGGCATTGACCTCCGGGTACAAGGCCGTTCGCTGATCGTGGATTTTCTCAATACCGCAACGCCGAAAAATCTCGAACGCAAGCTTGACGTGGTGGATTTCGGTACCCCCGTCGAAAGCATTGAAACCTTCACTCAAGGCAACAATACCCGCATCGTCATTACGCCGAAAGGCGCCTGGGAGCACTCGGCTTACCAGACCGACAAGCGATTTATCGTTGAAATCAAAAAGATTCCCGAGGACGCCAACCGGCTTGTACAAGCGGGTTTCGCGGGAGAAAAACTCTCTCTCAATTTCCAGAACGTTGAAGTTCGCGCAGTATTGCAGGTCATCGCCGACTTTACCGGTCTTAACGTCATCACCAGCGACACTGTCGGCGGCAGCCTGACACTGCGCCTGAAAGACGTGCCGTGGGATCAGGCTCTGGACATCATTCTGCAAAGCAAAGGGCTCGACATGCGCAAGACTGGCAATGTCGTCTGGATCGCCCCGCGCGACGAGCTGGCCACCCGCGAGAAACTTGCGCTGGAGTCGCGTGCACAGATTTCCGATCTCGAGCCCCTGCGCACCGAGAGCATGCAGGTAAATTACCAGAAGGCTGCGGATTTCCAGAAGCTGCTGGCCGACCCGACGCAGAAAATTCTGTCCAAGCGTGGCAGCGCAGTGGTTGATGTGCGCACCAATACGGTATTCGTACAGGATGCGCCGTCGCGGCTGGAAGAAATCCGCAAACTGCTGAAACAGATCGACATCCCGGTGCGTCAGGTGATGATCGAATCGCGCATTGTTGAGGCGAATGACACATTCAGCCGCAACCTCGGCGCACGGCTGGGCTTCCACGACGCGGTCGGACAAGGCTTCAAGGTCGGCAGCGGCAGCGGCGCCACTCGCGGAGTCTTCGGCGGCAGCATCAATGACACCGGCTTTCACTCCGGGCAAATTGCAACGGCGCCTGTTTTCAATGATTCCCTTGCAGTCAATCTTCCAGCGCAAGGTTTGTCCGGCGCCAACCCCGGCGTGTTCTCGTTCATATTATCCAACGGCACGGGCACGAAGTTCCTCAACCTTGAGCTCTCGGCGCTGCAGGCCGACGGCAAAGGCAAGATCATCTCCAGCCCGCGTGTAATCACGGCAGACAAGGTCGAGGCGACCATTGAGCAGGGCACGGAAATCCCGTATCAGCAGGCAACCTCCAGCGGTGCGACCAGTGTGTCGTTCCGCAAAGCCACCCTGTCGCTGAAGGTCAAGCCGCAGATCACACCGGATGACAACGTGATCATGAGCCTGAAAGTCAACAAGGACAGCGTCGGCCAGAACACGCTGTCAGGTCCGTCGATCGATACCAAGCAGGTGGTCACCGAAGTACTGGTGGAAAACGGCGGCACAGTGGTCATTGGCGGTATCTACACGCAGGACGAGCGATCGACAACCACCAAGGTGCCGGTGCTCGGCGACCTGCCGTTTGTCGGCTTCCTGTTCAAAAACAACCAGCGCGTGGATGATCGTCGCGAACTGCTGATCTTCATCTCGCCCAAGGTTTTGAAGGATAGCGTGACTCTGCGCTGAGCGGGGCGAAAGCATCCAGGGCGGCGCGAAGGCGCCGCTTTTTTTTGCTGGTTTTTTCTGACAGGCAATGTGACTCAGCGGAAACACGGCTGCTAGAATCAGGCCATGGAAACAAATGATTCACAAGTTCCGATGCCCGTCGATAAACAGGGCAATATCTTTCTGGTGGGTCTGATGGGCGCCGGAAAAACTTCTGTCGGACGCATGCTGGCCAAACGGATGAGCAAGGATTTCTACGATACCGATGCAGAGATCGAGCGCGTCACCGGCGTTAAAATTCCCGTGATTTTTGATATTGAAGGTGAAGCCGGTTTTCGCAGTCGCGAAGAAAAGATGATCAAAAAACTGACTGCCCTGCAGGGTATCGTGCTGGCTACAGGCGGCGGCGCCGTGCTGTCTCCGGCAAACTGTGCCCGTCTGCGCGCGGGCGGTCGCGTCATCTACCTGCGCGCAAGCTCCGAGGATCTGTGGCGTCGCACACGCCGTGATCGCAACCGCCCTTTGCTGCAAACCACAAACCCGTTCGCACGACTGCGTGAACTCCATGCGCAGCGCGACCCGCTATACCATGAGGTAGCCGACCTGACTGTCGATACGGGTTCGCAAAGCGTGGGGGCGCTGACCTCGCATATCCAGATACTGCTGGCCGGATTGGAGCCGGTTGCTGAAAAGCCCGATACCGATGGAACCCGCGCATGAATCAAGCCGGATTAAAAACTCTGCGCGTGGAACTGGGCGACCGCAGCTATCCGATCCACATCGGCCCGGGCCTGCTCGCAAACGGCGCACTGTTGGCGCAACACCTGCCGCAGCCCAAGGCGGTGATCATCACCAATACCGTAGTCGCACCGTTATATCTGAATGCGCTGCAACGTGCGCTTGGCGAACAGAAAATAGCGCTGCAGTCGATCGTATTGCCGGATGGCGAAATGCATAAAGACTGGCGCACCCTGAACAGCATTTTTGATGCCTTGCTGACCCATCGTGCGGAGCGCAAAACAACGCTGATTGCGCTGGGCGGCGGTGTTATTGGAGATTTGGTCGGTTTTGCTGCAGCGGTATTCCAGCGCGGTGCCCCGTTTATCCAGATTCCGACCACCTTGCTGGCCCAGGTGGATTCGTCGGTCGGCGGCAAGACGGCCATTAATCATCCACTCGGCAAAAACATGATCGGGGCGTTTTATCAACCCCGTGTCGTGCTTGCCGACACGGATGCGCTGCGAACGCTGCCGGATCGCGAGCTGTCGGCAGGCCTGGCCGAAATCATCAAATACGGTCTGATTGGCGATGTCGCATTCTTCGAATGGCTCGAAGCCAACATGGAGAAGCTGGTCGCCCGTGACCCGGCCGCATTGGCGCACGCGATCGAGGTGTCGTGCCGCAACAAAGCCGCCGTCGTCGCGCAGGATGAGCGCGAAGAGGGTGCCCGCGCGCTGCTCAACTTTGGGCACACGTTCGGGCATGCCATCGAATCCGGCCTGGGGTACGGCAAATGGCTGCACGGCGAAGCGGTCGCTGCCGGCATGGCCCTCGCGGTGCGGGTATCCAGACGCATGGGGCTCGTTGATGCGGCCTGTGTGGAGCGAGTTGTCAGCCTGCTGCAGCGCGCGCGCCTGCCCGTGCAGGGCCCCTTGCTCGGTGTGGACCGCTATCTTGAATTGATGGGCCACGACAAAAAGGTGGAAGGCGGCAAAATCCGCTTCATCCTGTTGCGCCGCATCGGCGACGCATTTATCAGCGCAGCCGTGCCGGCCGAAGCTCTGGCAATCGTGCTTGGCGGAGAGGGTGTCCATGCCGTCTGAGCGGGCGCCCTACGCTGCCGACCCGGCGAATACACGTGGTCGCCGTTTTCGTGAGCCCCCTCCGCGTGGCCGCAGCGAATATCAGCGCGATCGTGACCGGATCATCCACTCTACGGCATTTCGACGGCTTGAATACAAGACTCAGGTATTCGTCAATCACGAGGGCGATCTGTTCCGCACGCGATTGACTCATAGTCTGGAGGTCGCGCAAATCGCCCGCTCGGTCGCGCGCCATCTGCGCCTCGATGAAGATCTGACAGAAGCCATCGCACTGGCACATGACCTCGGCCACACACCATTCGGGCACACCGGACAGGACGCACTGAACGCCTGCATGCGTCCCTACGGCGGTTTCGAACACAATCTGCAATCTCTGCGAGTGGTGGATGTACTGGAACAACGTTATGGCGCATTCGACGGTCTGAACCTGACCTTTGAAACCCGCGAGGGCATCCTCAAACACTGTTCACCGAAAAATGCACGTACGCTGGGCGATGTTGGTGAACGTTTTCTGCGGCGCCAGCGGCCCGGGCTGGAAGCGCAGATAGCCAACCTTGCAGACGAAATTGCTTACAACAATCACGATGTCGATGACGGCTTGCGGTCGGGACTGTTGAGCATGGAGCAGTTATCGACCATAGCCATTTTCCGTCGTCATATGCGCGAGGCTCTGCGGGCGTTTCCGAAAATCGAGGGCCGGCGCCTGGTGCATGAAACAGTGCGGCGCATGATCAACACGCTGGTGACTGATCTGATCCGGCAGAGCGCTGCAGATATCCGCAAAGTTGCGCCGGAATCGACCGATGAAGTCCGCCGCGCGCCGGCGATGATCCATTTTTCGGAACGTATTCAACACGAACAGGTGGAGCTCAAGCAGTTCCTGCGCGTCAATCTCTACCGGCATTACCGCGTGTCGCGGATGAGTGCCAAGGCGCGCCGGATCATCACCGAGCTATTCCAGGCCTTCATGGCCGAACCCGGCCTGTTGCCGCCGGAATTTCAGGCGCGCTCCAAGACCGACACGGCGCGAGCCATCGCCGACTACATCGCCGGCATGACCGATCGCTACGCCATCGCCGAACATCAGCGCCTGTTTGCCATCGACGTCAGCTGAGATTTCCCCGCGTATTTTCGGCTCGCCGACCGTTGTCGCCTACCTCTGATGCAGGTAAACTCGTCGGGTTTCACTCTGTTTTTCGTGCATTGAAATTCAGGGGTTGTGGCGGCGCCCAAAACATCGCTGTAACCCATTGATAATCAATGTATTTTTGACGAGGCTGCTGATGGCTCACCCAAACCTGCCGGAACCCCAAGGCCTGTACGACGGGGCTCATGAACATGACGCCTGCGGCGTCGGCTTTGTCGCGAACATCAAAGGCAAAAAAAGCCACGACATCATCGAACAGGGGCTGACCATCCTGCGCAACCTGACGCACCGGGGCGCGGTGGGCGCGGATCCCAAGGCTTCCGACGGCGCCGGCATCCTGATCCAGATCCCGGACGCGTTTTTTCGCGAGGAAATGGCCAGGCAGAATATCAAGCTGCCGCCACCCGGCCATTACGGCATCGGTATGGTGTTCCTGCCGCGCGAACCGGCATCCCGACTTGCCTGCGAGTACGAAATCGAGCGCGCGATCAAGGATGAAGGGCAGACCCTGCTCGGCTGGCGCGACGTGCCCGTGGATAGCGCGGATCTCGGCGAATCCGTTAAAAAAGTCGAGCCGGTAATCCGCCAGGTCTTCATCGGGCGCAGTTCCGCGATACGCGTCACCGACGCGCTGGAGCGCAAGCTCTATGTGATCCGCAAGAGCACGGGGCATGCCATCCGTGCGTTGAAACTCGCGCACGGCACCGAATTCTGGGTGCCGTCGATGTCGGCGCGTACCATCGTCTACAAAGGCATGCTGCTGCCCTCGCAAGTCGGCACCTACTACAAGGATCTGCAGGATCCGCGCGTAGTTTCGGCGCTGGCGCTGGTGCATCAGCGTTTTTCGACCAATACATTCCCGACCTGGGATCTCGCGCATCCGTTTCGCATGATCGCGCATAACGGCGAAATCAATACGGTGCGTGGCAACGTGAACTGGATGCGTGCGCGCCAGGGCGCCATTTCCAGTCCGGTACTCGGCGACGACCTCAACAAACTGTGGCCGCTGATTTATCAGGGGCAATCCGATTCAGCTTCGTTCGATAACGCACTGGAATTGCTGGTGATGGGCGGTTACTCGATCGCGCACGCAGTAATGATGATGATTCCCGAAGCATGGGAAGGCCACACGCTGATGGATGCAAGCCGCCGCGCGTTCTACGAATACCACGCCGCCATGATGGAACCGTGGGACGGCCCCGCAGCCATTGCCTTCACCGACGGCCGCCAGATCGGCGCCACACTGGACCGCAACGGCCTGCGACCGGCACGCTATATCGTTACCGATGATGACCTCGTCATCATGGGTTCGGAGTGCGGCTGCCTGCCCATACCGGAAGAAAAGATCGTCAAGAAGTGGCGCCTGCAGCCCGGCAAAATGTTCCTGGTCGATCTCGAAAAAGGCCGCATCATCGACGACAAGGAGTTGAAGGAATCGCTCGCGTCGGCCAAACCGTACGCCGAATGGATGGAGCGCATTCGCGTCAAACTTGACGACGTCGAAAGCCAGAAAGTGCAGCCCGAGCGCAGCGCGGTGTCGCTGCTCGATCGCCAGCAGGCCTTCGGCTACACCCAGGAAGACCTGAAGTTCCTGCTGGAGCCGATGGCGGCCAACGGCGAAGAGCCGATCGGCTCCATGGGCAACGATTCGCCCATGGCTATTTTATCCAATAAAAACAAAGGGTTATATAACTATTTCAAACAGCTCTTTGCGCAGGTAACGAACCCGCCGATCGATCCCATCCGCGAGGAGCTGGTGACCTCGCTGGTGTCCTTTATCGGCCCGAAACCGAACCTGCTCGGCGTCGATGAGACCAATCCGCCGATCCGCCTTGAAGTCAGCCAGCCGGTGCTGGATTTCTACGAGATGGAAAAAATTCGCCACATCGAGGCCTACACCGACGGCAAGTTCAAGTCATGCGAACTCGATATCACCTACCCCGTTGCCTGGGGCAAGGAGGCGACTGAAGCGAGGCTGGCCAGTCTCGCGGCCCAGGCCGAGGACGCGGTGCGTACGGGTTACTCGATCATCATTATTTCGGATCGGCACATCGACCGCGACCACGTGGCGATCCCGGCGTTGCTCGCGTTATCAACCATCCATCATCACCTGGTCGATAAAGGCCTGCGCACCACCGCGGGCCTGGTTGTGGAAACCGGTTCGGCGCGGGAGGTGCATCATTTTGCGCTGCTCGGCGGTTATGGTGCGGAAGCGGTACATCCTTATCTGGCGCTGGAAACCGTGCTGCAGGTCGCCGACGGCGGACGACTGGGCGCGAACGTCGACAGTCACAAGGCGATCAAAAACTTTGTCAAGGCCATCGGCAAGGGCCTGCGCAAGGTCATGTCGAAGATGGGTATCTCGACCTACATGTCATACACCGGCGCGCAGATATTCGAAGCCATCGGCCTGTCGCGTCCGTTAATCGATCAATACTTCGCCGGCACTGCATCCAATGTCGGCGGCATCGGCATATTTGAGGTTGCAGAAGAAGCCATACGCATCCACAACAGTGCCTTCAGCGGTGATCCGGTACTGGCGGGCGAACTGGATGCCGGCGGCGAGTATGCATGGCGGATACGCGGCGAAGAACACATGTGGACGCCGGACGCAATCGCCAAGCTGCAGCATGCGGCGCGCGCCAACAGTGCGGCCACCTATCAGGAATACGCGGACATCATCAACGATCAGTCGGCGCGGCACATGACGTTCCGCGGCCTGTTCGAATTCCGCTTCAACCGCTGTACGCCGGTGCCGATTGAGGAGGTTGAACCGGCAGCAGACATCGTCAAGCGTTTTTCCACCGGCGCCATGTCGCTGGGCTCCATTTCAACCGAAGCCCACACCTCGCTGGCCGTAGCCATGAACCGTATTGGCGGCAAATCCAACACCGGCGAGGGCGGCGAAGACCGCAAGCGTTACGCGCCGGTCAAAGCCGGCGAGACGCTGCAATCGAAGCTGGGGGCATCGCGCGTGGAAAACTACGCCGAGCTTCGCGAAGGCGATTCGCTGAAATCGAAAATCAAGCAAGTCGCGTCGGGCCGTTTCGGCGTCACCGCCGAGTATCTGGCCAGCGCCGAGCAGATCCAGATCAAGATGGCGCAGGGCGCAAAGCCCGGCGAAGGCGGACAACTGCCCGGCCGCAAGGTGTCGGAATACATCGCCGAGTTGCGCTATTCGACGCCGGGGGTCGAACTGATTTCACCGCCGCCGCACCACGACATCTATTCAATCGAGGATCTGGCGCAATTGATCCACGACCTGAAGAACAGCAACACCGCCGCCTCGATCAGCGTCAAGCTGGTGTCGGAAGTCGGTGTCGGCACGGTGGCTGCGGGTGTCGCCAAAGCCAAGGCCGATCACGTGACCATCTCCGGCCACGACGGCGGCACCGGCGCGAGCCCGTGGTCGTCAATCAAACATGCCGGCACACCATGGGAGCTGGGCCTTGCCGAAACACAGCAAACGCTGGTGCTGAACCGTCTGCGCAGCCGCATCGCGGTGCAGGTCGATGGTCAGATGAAGACCGGTCGCGATGTCATCATCGGCGCGTTGCTCGGCGCCGACGAATTCGGCTTTGCCACCGCACCGCTGGTGACTCAGGGCTGCATCATGATGCGCAAATGCCATCTCAATACCTGCCCGGTCGGTGTTGCCACGCAGGATCCGGTACTGCGCAAGAAATTTGCCGGGAAACCGGAATATGTCATTAATTATTTCTTCTTCGTCGCCGAAGAAATCCGCGCGCTGATGGCGAAATTGGGTATCCGCGCATTCAACGAACTGATCGGGCGCTCCGATCTGCTCGACACGCGCAAAGGCATTGCGCACTGGAAGGCTCGCGGCCTCGATTTCAGCCGCATTTTCCACCAACCGCAAATCGGGCCGGAAGTCGCGCGCTACCATGTCGAAAATCAGGATCACGGACTCGACAAGGCACTCGATCACCGCCTGATTGAACTCGCACAACCGGCACTCGCGCGCGGCGAAAAAGTCACCATCGAAATGCCGATACGCAACATCAATCGCACCGTGGGCACCATGCTCTCGGGCGAGAT
>JANNHN010000332.1:0-7307 GCA_031404395.1 Betaproteobacteria bacterium | reverse complement strand
GACAGCAAGGTGATTGTCGCCATCAACAAGGATGCGGAAGCGCCGATTTTCGCGGTGGCCGACTACTGGCTGGTCGAAGACCTGTTCAAGGCGGTGCCGGAACTGACGCAGGCGCTGTCGTAGGCGCTGTCGAAGGCGCATACAAAAAACATTTGCCGATGCGGTAACATGAAGGGCGCTCAGGGAGCGCCCTTTTTGCTGGAAATGTTGTCTGGAGATTCACCATGTCCACTTACACCGCGCCGCTGAAAGACATGCAGTTTGCGATCGCCGAATTCGCCGGTCTGGCCGAAGTCGGCACGCTGCCTGGCTGCGAGGAGGTGAATGCCGATCTGGTCGAGGCGGTATTGACCGAGGCGGCCAAATTTGCGCAGGGCGTGCTTGATCCGCTGAACCGCAGCGGTGACCGGAATGGCGCGCAATGGCGCGATGGGGTGGTCACCGCGCCGGCGGGATTCAAGGAGGCTTATGCGCAATTCACCGCGGCCGGATGGAACGGGCTGGCGGGCGCCGTCAAATTCGGCGGGCAGGGATTGCCGCACCTGATTGCCCTGCCGCTGCAGGAAATGTGGAACAGCGCCAACATGGCGTTCTGCCTGTGCCCGATGCTGACCACCGGCGTGCAGGAAGCGCTGAGTCACCACGGCTCCGACGCGCTGCAGGCGACGTACATGCCGAAACTCGTATCGGGCGAGTGGACCGGCACCATGAACCTGACCGAGCCGCAGGCCGGCTCCGACCTGTCGGCGGTGCGCGCCCGTGCCGTGCCGGAGGGTGATCACTACCGCATCCAGGGCACCAAGATCTTCATCACCTGGGGCGAGCACGACATGACGGACAACATCGTGCATTTGGTGCTGGCGCGCCTGCCCGATGCGCCGGAAGGGGTCAAGGGGATTTCATTGTTCGTGGTACCGAAATTCGAGTTGAATGCGGATGGTTCGCCCGGCAAGCGCAACGATATCCGTTGCGTATCAATAGAACACAAGATGGGCATTCACGGCAGTCCGACCTGCGTGCTCGCCTATGGTGACCATGGCGGCGCCATTGGTGATCTGGTGGGCGAACCCCATCGCGGCCTCGGCTACATGTTCACCATGATGAACCATGCGCGGCTCGGCGTCGGCATGGAAGGGGTGGCCATTGCCGAGCGCGCCTACCAGCACGCACTGGAATACGCGAAAACACGCGTGCAGGGCCGCGCCATCGGGCAACGCAGCGGTGACAGGGTCACCATCATTCACCATCCCGACGTGCGGCGCATGCTGATGACCATGCGTGCGCAGACCGAGGCCATGCGTGCGCTGGGTTACTTTGCGGCGGGCGCGCTGGACCGCTCAAAACACCACGCCGATGCGGCAGAACGCGCGCGTCACCAGTCGCGGCTCGATCTGCTGACGCCGGTGGTCAAGGGCTGGTGTACCGAGACCGCAATCGAAATTGCCTCGCTCGGCATGCAGGTGCATGGCGGCATGGGGTTCATCGAAGAGACCGGCGCTGCGCAATACCTGCGCGATGCGCGCATTACGACGATTTACGAAGGCACGACGGGCATCCAGGCCAATGACCTGATCGGCCGCAAGGTCGGCGCCGAAAAGGGCGCTACCGCGCTGGCGATGATCGCCGAGATGCGCGCACTGGACGCACCGCTCGCGGCGGCCGGCGCCGCTTTTTCCGGGATGCGTGCGGCATTCACGCCGGCAGTCGATGGCCTGGAGTCGGCAACGCGCTGGCTGGTCGATCATTACGCGGCGGAACCACAGGCCGCTGCCGCGGTGGCGGTGCCGTACCTGAAACTGTTCGGCACCGTCGCCGGCGGCTGGATGATGGTGCGCGCGGCGCTGATTGCGCAGGAGCGCCGCGGCGCGCCCGGCGCGGACCGGGAATTCCTTGACGCCAAGCTCGCCACCGCCCGGTTTTATCTGGAGCACCTGCTGCCGCAGGCCGGCGCGCTGGCGCAGACGGTCATCGCCGGTGCAGCGAGTACGCTCGCGCTCGATCCTGCAGCATACTGATGACGTGATGCTGACGATATGATCAACAGTTGCCATGGTTGGCTGGTGCGTGCTGCTGCGGGCAGCGCATTGCTGGGCATGGCGCTGTACGCGCATGCGGATGTGACTTGTGAGCAGTTGGTGGCCAGCGCCAAGGCTGGCATTGCGTTGCGCGATCAGGGCGCGACACTTCGACAGGTGTTGGCTGAAACTGAAGCGGGCGAGTTGCGCAAACTTTTCCAGCCCGATGATCTGGGTGTCATCCGGCAGGCGCTGCGCCTGACTTATACCGGTGAGGTGTCTCTCCACGAACTGGCGGAGTCTTGTGCTGACGGTGCGCGTCGGGATGGGGTGCAGCGCAAATGAATATTGCATTGGAAATTTCCCAAGGCCGGCTTGCGGCCGCGGGGTTATCACGGGAGAAACGGCAGATGAACGGGCTTTTGCGTGCAGGTGCGGTGGTTCTGGGTTTGGTGTGGGCAGGTGCGGCTTTTTCCGCGCAACAACCGGTGGTGCCGCCGGAACACGAGCGTACCGGCGGCCCCTATGTGCCGACGCCGAACATGGTGGTGGAGCAGATGCTCAAGATGGCGCAGGTCGGCGCAAAAGATCATGTGATCGACCTCGGTTCCGGCGACGGCATTATCGTGCTGACGGCGGCGCATCAGTTGCAAGCCAGCGGCTACGGCGTGGACATCGACGAAGTATTGGTGCAGTCCAGCAACCAGCGCGCGAAAAACCTGGGGGTCGATGGTCGCGTGAAATTCGAGGTCAAGGATATTTTCAAGGCCGATGTCAGCAAGGCCACGGTGGTTACGCTGTATCTGCTGCCGGAAATGATGCGCGCGCTGCTGCCCAAGCTATTTCGCGAACTGCGCCCTGGCACCCGCATCGTGTCGCACGATTACCACTTCGATTCCTGGGATCATGTGGATACCGTGATATTCAACGCGCCGGAAAAGGAAATGATCACGGGCATTCCGCAGGCGACGCTTTACCTGTGGGTGGTGCCGGCAAAAGTCGCGGGCACCTGGCGCGTGAGCGTGGACGGCGCCGGGGATCAGGAGATGACGCTGCGCCAGGGCTATAACGGATTTGACGGCGATACGCGTCAGGGGGGGCGCAGCATCAAGCTGACCGAGACCGGGGTGAGCGGTCAGGATATCCGTTTTGTCCGGAACGACGGCAATGGACGGCAGATATTCAGCGGACGCGTTGATGGTAGCCGCATGGAAGGGACAGTGGAGTTGCGCGGCGGCAAGACTGCAAGCTGGCACGCAGTGCGTCAGGCATCCTGATTACAGCCCCGGCGGCAGCGCGGACACGGCTCAGTTCAACAACAATGCCGGCGGCGCCGAATCGAGTACGCCCCGGCGGAACTCGGCCTGCGTTGCCGCCATGTCCAGCGCCGCTGCATTCCATGCATCGTAAATAATCTTGCCGGACGCGGTCAGCGTGCCGTCGATGACTCGTGGCCTGGCAAGCATGTCCCACAACGTGGCGCTGTGTCTCTCGGGCACATCCGCCAGCGTCACGCGCTGCGGTGTTGTCAGCGGTGCCGTGCCGGCGACGATGAAACTGTTGATCTGCCGGGCGCCGGGCCAGTCGGGACGGTACATGACGGCGTGGGGCAGTTCGCTGGTCAGCGTGGCCAGCAGATGCGCATAGCCGCGAGTGTTTTCGAGGTTGGCGAAGGTATTGAACACGGCGATGCCGCCGGGTTTCAGGCAATGGCCGAGGCCACGGAAGAATTCGCGGGTGATCAGGTAGTCCGGCGTGCCGTCGCCGTGGAACAGATCGACCAGCACTACGTCATGTCGTGCTGCGCAGGCAGCGACAAAGGTCCGTGCATCGGCCTGATGCGTAGTGATCCGCGCCGGATCAAAACCGAAATAGCGCTGCGCGACCACTACTGACGACGGATCAATTTCGACGACTTCGACAGTCGCGCCGTCTTTGGCAAAACGCGTGGGAACGATGCCCGCCCCCAGACCCAATACCAGTATGTTGCGCGGTTGCGGATGGTGGGCGCGCGCCAGCGCTTCCAGCGCCCAGGTGTAGAACGAAATCGAGTGCTGGTTCGAATCGACAGTGTTCTGGATCAGTCCGTCCTGGAAATACAGGCGCAGGAACCGGCCGTCGCGGTCGGTATCGCTGCGCAGGATTTTGACGGTGCCGAACAGCGAGCCGTGTGTGCCTTCAACGCGCCAATCCGCGCCGCTGAAGGCCACCGGTCCGTTGCGCCCGGTGTAGCGGTCGGCATTCCAGGCGAACAGTGCTGCACTGATGATCGCGACGATGCCGCAAGCGGTGACGGCGCCGCGGTGCGACATCGGTATTTTGGGTGAGGCTGCTGCGATCAGCGACAGCACGCCGAGCAGCAGCGCGACCGACAGGGTTGCCGTGTAGTTGCTGATATAAGGAATCAGGCCGAATGCAGTGACGATGACGCCGGCCACCGAGCCCAGTGTGCTGACGAAAAAAACCATGCCGGCGCCAGCGTCGCCGCTGCGTTCGGTTTGTCGGCGTAACTGCAGTGCGACCAGCAACGGATTCATGGCCGATGTGGCTACCAGCGGCAGGAACAGCAGAATCAGGCAGGCCGCGAACGCGCCGCCGACGAGGCCCCACCGCGCCAGCGGATGGAAAACGAAGGGATAGACTGCGCAGGCCATGACGATGGCGATGCCGGCCAGCGCCGGCATGATCGCGAACATCAGACCCAGTTTGCGGTCGGTCGGCGGCGTGGGGCCGCCGGCGAGCCGTCCGCCCCACCAGTAGCCCAGTGCCAGCGAAACCAGTGTGATCGAAAGTATGCCGGTCCAGATGTAGAGGCTGACGCCGAAGTACGGGGTCATGATGCGCGAGGCCAGTAACTCGAGCGCGAGGATGGCGCCGCCGGACGCAAATATCAGGGCGTAGGGCATGATGGTCAGGGGAGGCTGTCGGTTATAATGCGCCGCCAATCTACCATACGCGCGGCCAGTGACCGCGCGATCCGGTCAGTGCGCACTATATAAAATGTCGGAGATGCAACCCGGCCGCTGCATCGGACTGACGGCAGGCTGCGGAGATGACCATGCTGTACAAAATGAAGGCAGCAGGAAAAATATTGTCGGCGCTGGCGTGCGCTGCACTGCTCATTACGGTGGCGCCATGCGCTGCGCAACAGCCCAGCGTGCCATACGTACCGACGCCGCAATCAGTGGTCGATCGCATGCTGACGATGGCCAAGGTCACTGCGCGCGATTATCTGATTGATCTCGGGTCGGGTGACGGGCGCATCGTGGTGACTGCGGCCAAAAAATTCGGCGCACGCGGTTTCGGCGTCGATCTGAATCCGGTACGCATCAGCGAAGCCAATGAGAACGCACGCAAGAATGGCGTCACCGACAGAGCGGCGTTCTACCAGCGCGACCTGTTCGAAACCGATTTGTCGGAGGCGACCGTCATCACCATGTACCTGCTGCCCCGCGTCAACATGGCGCTGCGGCCGAAGCTGCTGAACCTGAAGCCGGGCACCCGTCTGGTATCGCATGATTTCGATATGGGCGACTGGAAGGCCGATCAGTACGTGCGGGTGGACGCCGGCGAAAAATATTTCGGCTCCGGCGGCGACAGCGATATCTATTTCTGGATAGTGCCGGCCAATGTGGCCAGCGTCTGGCGCGTGCGGCTGACCGTCGCCGGCAAGCCACACGACTATGAAATCAGCCTGGAGCAGAAATTCCAGGAAGTGCGCGGTACGGTGCGTGTCAATGGCCGCACTGCCCCGATCCCGAACGCAAAATTGCGTGGTGCCGACTTGTCGTTTACGTTCAGCGCCGAGTTGAACGGAATACTGGTCAAACATGAACTCAGTGGGCGTGTCGATGGTGGCCGCATCGTCGGTGAAGCCGAGCTTTCCGGCAGCCGCATCGCGGCGCGCGTGGAATGGACCGGCGAGCGCGCGACTGCTGCCGGCAACACAGGGAGCCCGAATTGATGATGCACAGTTTTCGTTTTGCAGTAAGCTGCGCGCTGCTCGCGCTGATGTTGTCCGGTGGTACGCAGGCGCAGGACTTCGGCGATACACCATATGTGCAGACGCCGCAGCTGGTGGTGGACGCGATGCTGAAGACGGCGAAAGTCACCGACAAGGACTATGTCATCGATCTGGGTTCCGGTGACGGTCGTATGGTCATCAGTGCAGCGAAGCAGAAGGGCGCGCGTGGTTTCGGCGTCGATCTCGACAAACGGCTGGTGCGGCTCGCCAATGCCAATGCGCAAAAAGCGGGCGTGGCTGATCGTGCAAAATTTTATGCCCGCGACCTGTTCGAAACCGATCTCTCACCGGCCTCGGTGATCACTATTTATCTGCTGCCGGAAGTGAATCTGATGGCCCGCAGCAAGCTGCTGGCGCTGGCCCCAGGCACGCGTATCGTTTCGCACGATTACGGCATCGGCGACTGGCTGCCGGATGTGCAATTCGAGATGGATGCGCCGGGCAAATCGGTCGGCCGTAACCAGCGCAGCAAGGTGCTCTACTGGGTAGTGCCGGATCAGGTGGCCGGTCGCTGGATGTGGCAGATCGAAGCCGGCGGAAAATCACGGACGGTTGAGCTTGCGCTGAAACAGAATTACCAGAAACTCGAGGCGACAGCGACCATCGACGGCCGCGCAGTGGCGGTGGAACAGGCGACGCTCACCGGGCGGCAGGTGGAGTTGGCGCTGGTGCTGCCGGAGGGCGGGCGCATGACGTTCAGCGGCCAGCGCGTGACGCAGATGTTCGAAGGCGAAATGCGCAGCACGGATGGCAAAAATGCGGGCAAGACGGCGCCGTGGCGGGCGACGCGTATCGAGATTCGCGATGCCGCGCACGTGATCGCGCCGCCGCCGGTGATCCGTGAATTCGGCATGCCTGGGTCATGATCAACCAATTGATTAATAAAGGATATTTTGTTGCCAGCGCGCTCTTGCTGGCCGGCGTCACGCCATTGCAGGCGCAGCCGATATTCGATGTGCCGTTCGTGCCGACGCCGTACGTGGTGATCGACGAGATGCTGCGACTGGCCAATGTGACGTCAAAAGACTTTGTCATGGATCTTGGCTCCGGCGACGGCCGCGTGCTGATTACCGCGGCAAGGAAATTCGGCGCGCGCGGCCTCGGCGTCGAGCTCGACGACCACCTGATCTACCAGAGCGAGGCTGCCGCAGAACAGGCGGGCGTTACCGATCGCGTCAGGTTTCTGCAGCAGGATCTGTTCAAGACCGATCTCTCTCCGGCGACGGTGATCACCATGTATCTGCTGCCGGGCGTGATGATGCGCCTGC
>JANNHN010000331.1:0-2589 GCA_031404395.1 Betaproteobacteria bacterium | reverse complement strand
ACGCCATTAAGACTTTGAGTCACAGCGGATCGAGAGATCGCCGCAATGATCCTCAGCAACGCCCTGGCGTGTTGCGTCGTGACAGCGATACTCGCCGCAATGCTCTCAGCGTGCTGATTGCGCACGACGCGGCGAATGATGTGCGGTGCCCCGAAAGCGATTTCAAAATCACCGACGGCCACGTCAATGTGCCGACCGGCCCCGGGCCCGGCCTCGGCGTCACCATCGACGAGAAGGCGCTGAAGGCCAACACGCTGCTCTACGAGAAAGCCGGGTAGACGGGCAGTTGCGCCAGTGAAATTTCTAAAAATCAATTAAAAACAACAGGTTGCAAAAAGTCAGTGGTTACTTATTACCGGCAGTTCCCCGCTCCAGCGGCGCCGCCTTGGCGACCAGCCATTGCATGAACGTACGCACCTCCGGGCGCTCACGCGCGGCAGCGGTGGCATTCAGCCAGTAAGCGCGATCCCGCGCACCCGCGCTGTAGCGCGACTCGGCGAGCGGCGCCACCAGCGTGCCGTCTTTCAGCAGCGAAGCGATTAACGGCAGGCGTCCGAGCGCGATGCCCTGACCGTTGACCGCGGCACGCACCATCATGTCGTAATGGCTGAACCGCAGCATGCCCTTCGCGGCGGGAAGCGGCGTCCGCATCACTTCGAACCACACGTCCCAGGTCAGCCACGGCGTGATCTGCTGCGGATCCTCGAAATTGAGCAGCACGAAATCCTTCAGATCCGCGGCGGCGCGCAGGTTCTTTCTGCCCGGCAGCTTCGGACTGCACACCGGCAGCACGCGCTCGCCGAACAGGCGCGTGGCACCGGGGCCGGCGAGCTGGCGCGTCGAATAGCGGATCGCCACGTCCATGCGGTCGCGCTCGAGGTCGAGCATGGCGTTGTCGGCGGCGACGTGGACGGCGATGTCGGGATGCCGGCGCTGGAAGTCCGCCAGTTGCGGCACCAGCCACAGCGACGCAAACGTCATCGCCGTGGTTACCGTGACTACGCGGTCATCGCGCGTGGCGGAAAGGTTCGCGCCGGCCTCGCGCAGCTGGTGCAGCGCCTGGCTGACGTCGCGGTAATAACGCTGGCCCGCCTCGGTCAGCAGCAGCGCACGCGTGCGGCGGATGAACAGCGGTACGCCGAGCTGGGCCTCGAGCTGCTGGATCTGCCGGCTGACCGCCGACTGGCTGAGGAACAGCTCCGCGCCCGCGCGCGTGAACGACAGGTGCCGCGCTGCCGACTCGAAGGCTTTCAGCAGGTCCAGCGAGGGTAGGCCGCACGGTTTATACATGCGTAATATGCATTCATATCCTGCAAAATGAGCGTTTGTCCGGCGGCATATGCTGACTCATATTATCGCCATACCCGGCGCCCCTGCGTCGGGATCATTGATGCAAGGAGTGCATACATTATGAACAAGCAACTTATCCTCGACAAGCCTGCCCCGCAACTGCGCGATCTGGCCGCAGGCGACATCTTTTCGATCATCGGCAGACGCGGCATGGTGGTGCGCGTGCTGCAGGGCCGGGCATGGATTACCCAGGAAGGCGACCCGCAGGATTATGTCGTGCCGCTGGGCGCGCGTTATCAATCGGGCGGCAACGGCCGCATTGTCGTCAATGCCGTCGCCGACGACACCCGCATTGCCATGTACCGCGTCGCGCCGCTGCCGGCGGCAGACTGGGCGCGCAACGCGGTGCGCATCGATGCGGATTTTGTCGAATCAATCCGCCACGCCGCGCAGCAGGAGAGGGTGCAGTATTTTGCGGAACTGGTCACCGGCGCCTGGTGCCGGGTGCAGCGTGCATGGCGCAGGTTCGCGCAATCGCGCCGCCACGGCGTCGCGCTGCCGCAGGGGGCGCGCAGTTACATTTGCTGAAACCTGGTGAACCGCGGCACGGATGAAGTCGTGTACCTCGAAATCGGCGACCGCAGCCCCGGCGACGGCGCGACCTATCCCGACGACGACCTGCGGGCGGTGATGAACGGCGTGGGGCAGTGGGCGTTCACGCACAAGGACGGCGGCTGCTACTGAACCGCACGTTCACTGCTTCACCGCCAGCAACCCGTCGCCATTCACCGCCACGCTGAATCCGGCGCGCTGCAAACGCTTCGTCACTTCATCCGGCACATCGCGCCCGCTGGTGAGCTTGTTCGGCGAGCCGGTGTAATGGAACAGCTTGCCCTTGCGTTTAAGCACGCGGGCGAGGTGGTCATAAAACACCTGTGAGTAGAGTTCGCCGGCGATGCCGAAACGCGGCGGGTCGTGCAACACCGCATCGAATGCAGCATCAGGCAGCCCGGTGATCTCCTGCGTGATGTCGGCCTGCGCCAGTGTCAGGCGCGGATCCGCCGGCGGTGACCACGGATTCAGGCTGCGCAGCCACAGCACGTCGGGATTTTTCTCGAAAGACTGCACCTGCTTCGCCTGGCCCTGCAGGCACCACGCCGCGAAGTAGCCCAGGCCGCCGCAGGTGTCGAGGATCACCTTGCCGCGCGGCGCGATCAGGCCCACCTTGCGTTCGGCATCCGCATACGGCGAGACCTGCGCCGTGGGCAGCATCTTGATGCCGTCGATTTCAAACGTCGG
>JANNHN010000330.1:0-1855 GCA_031404395.1 Betaproteobacteria bacterium | reverse complement strand
AATACATCGCTGCCCGCGGCTTCGACGTTTATCTGGTCGATGTGCGCGGCTACGGGCGTTCGACGCGGCCCGCGGCCATGGATGGTCCGCCGCAGCACGGCGCGCCGGTGGCGCGCACGATGGAAGCCGTGGCGGATGTCGGCGCCGCGGTGGATTTCATCTGCCGGCGCCGCAATATCACCGCACTGAACCTGATGGGCTGGTCGTGGGGCACGACCATCATGTCCACCTACACGTCGCGCAACAACGAACGGGTACGCAAGCTGGTGTTGAACGCGCCGCAGTGGTTGCGCGACGGGCCTTCAACGCTGGATGCCGGCGGGCCGCTGGGCGCCTGGCGCGCGGCGACCCGTGACACCACGCGCAAGCACTGGTTCGGCGCCGTGCCGCCGCACAAAATCAATGAGGTGATTGCGCCGGCGGTGTTTGAGGAATGGCTGACCGCGGCGATGGCCACCGATCCGGTCGGCGCTGCAATGAATCCGCCGCTGTTGCGTGCGCCCAACGGTACGCTGCTCGATACGCGCGAATTCTGGACACAGGGCAAGCCGCCGTACGATCCGGCGGACATCCGCGTGCCGGTGCTGATGACGCATGCGGAATGGGACACCGTGCTGCCGGCGCGCATGGCGCATGAGTTGTACGCCAGACTGGTCAACGCGCCGTATAAACGCCATGTTGAATTCAGCGAGGGCACGCATTACCTGATGCTGGAAAAAAATCGCATGCAGGTGCTGCGCGAGGTGCAGCATTTTCTGGAAGAAGAGTGCCAGGCTGGAGAATGATTCATAGCACATTGTTTTTATTGAATAAATTGTAACGAGGGAAGGTGTGTGATGATGCCTAAAAATCGATTCATTCAGGCGCTGATGTTGTTTGCCGCAGCCGCCGCGTGCGGTGGCGCAGCTTTGTCCGCGTACGCGCAATCGTTTCCATCGAAACCGGTGCGCTTCATCGTGCCGTTTCCGCCGGGCGGCTCGGTGGATCCGCTGGCGCGGCTGATCGGCGCCAAACTCACCGCCGCATTGGGCCAGCAATTCATCATCGACAATCGCACCGGCGGCTCCGGCACCATCGGCACGGCCATCGCCGCCAAAGCCAATCCCGACGGCTACACTTATTTGTTCGTGTTCGACACGCATGCGGTGAATCCATTGCTGATTCCCAATCTGCCGTTCGACACGCTGAAGGATCTCGCACCGGTGATGCTGGTGGGGCATGCGCCGTACGCGATCGTCACGCATCCGGCGAAGCCGTACAAAACCATGACTGACGTGGTCAAGGCTGCCAAAGCCAAACCCGATACGCTGACCTATGGCACTGTCGGCGCCGGCAGTCTCGGCCATCTGGCGCTGGTGATGGCGCAGCAGGCCGGCGGTTTCAAGATTGTGCATGTGCCGTACAAGGGCGGCGGTCCGATGACGGCTGCAATATTGGGCGGGCAGATCGAAATCGGTATCGGCTCGACCGCACTGGTAGCGCCGATCGTGCGCGACAAACGCGTGCGCGCGCTGGCGACGACCGGTGATAAGCGCGCTTCGGCGTTGCCCGAGGTGCCGACGCTGATCGAGGAAGGCTACAAGGGCGTATCGGCGTATGCCTGGTGGGGTATTTTCGCGCCGGCGCGCTCGCCGAAACCGATCATCGACAAATTCCATGCTGAAACCGTGAAAGTGCTGAATCAGCCGGACGTGCGCAAGCATCTCGTCGAGCAGCTCGGCATGGAACTCGTCATCAGCAGCCCGGCCGATTTGCAGAAGTGGACGGTGGACGAATTCAACCGCTGGGCACGGGTGATCCGTGAAAACAATATCAAGCCTGACTAAGTCATATTGGAATTTTCGAGGAGAAACGA
>JANNHN010000329.1:0-5251 GCA_031404395.1 Betaproteobacteria bacterium | reverse complement strand
GCCTGCTCCGCCTGTTCCGGCGTCATGTTGTCGATGCGGTCTTCGAGATATGGCGTTGAGCAGACCATGGCATAGCGCGCGTGACTGCGTACCTGCAGGCGGTAGCGCTCGCCGCGCGGCACGTAAACGATATCGCCGGCGCCTATGGTTTTATGCTCGCCATTGGCCTGCGCATCGATTTTTCCGCTCAACACATAGACAAACATCTCGCGCGCCGATGCGGTTTCCGGTTCGGCGTAACCCGCAGGCACTTCGAACAGACCGAAGGCCAGACGTTCGCCTTCGATCCAGTTGACGCAGCGCCCGGAGCGCGACGGCGCATCGAGATCATCCAGAATCGGATGAAAACACACCGGCAGTCCTTCAATGACCGCCTGCGACTTGCCCTGCGTCTTCTGGTGCTTGTCTTTGTCGCCGACATTGTATTTTTTGTTGACCTCGGCCACGGTCATCGCCTTGTCCGGCACCGCCTCATCTTCGGCGAGCCCGACCACGGTCCAAGTTTTGTCCTTGATGTACAGGTATTGCAGATTGCCATCTTCGGTGGCCCGCATCGAATGCCGCGCATAGGCCGGCGCATGCACAAAGGTTCCCGGTTTCACCACGCGGCGATCCTTGCCGACGATGGCGTTGATTTTGCCGCGGGTCGGAAAAATCAACAGCTCGTTCGGGTGGTAGTGCAGCTCGGAGCCGGTGCCCGCAATTTTGTGCAGCAGGCAGAAATACATGTAACGCCCTTCGATCACCGGCGCCTTGCCGGTGGACAGATGCGGGGTCAGGTAATTACTTTCAAGATTTTCAAATCGATAAAACGGCATGGTGTGTCTGGTTTGCGAAGGTTATGGAACGATGATGATCCGGGGCACTACAGCGCGCCGGCCGATGTGGGTAATTATGCTAGCACGCAGCGTGGTGCAGACCAACCCGGCGACCACAATGCGCTGCTGCATCAGATTTTGCCGTTAAACAGTGCCGTGGCGGCGTTGCAGTAAATGTTCTCTCGCTCTTTCTGCGTCAACCCCGGCGTCATTTCTACACGATCCACCGGCGCCATTTCGCCCATGTCGAACGGCGCATCAGTGCCGAGCACAATTTTTTCCGAGCCAACCACGTCGATCAGATGGCGGATCGACTGCGGGCTGTGAGTCAGCGCGTCGAACCAGAAGCGTTTCAGCATCTGCAGGGGATCGGATGTGGTCGCTGCTGCGGTATCCGGCCGCACTTTATGGCCATGCACAAAGCGCCCGATCTGGTATGGCAGGAAGCCGCCGCCGTGGGCAAGCAGGATTTTCAGATCCTGCAGTTCATCCAGTGCGCCGCTGAACATCAGCTTGCCGACCATGATGGTGGTATCCAGCGGATTACCGATCAGGTTGGTCAGGTAATAACAATCGAGCCGCCCTCCGGAACCCTGGGTATTCGGATGCGCAAAGACCATCACTTTCAATTCCTGGATCCGTCGCAGCACCGGGCGGAATTTCGGGTCGGCGAGCTCCTCGTCACCGATGGCCGTGCCGAGTTCGACACCGCGAAATCCGTATTCCTTTACAACGCGTTCGAGCTCGGCAATGGCGGCCTCCGGATGTTGCATCGGCAGCGTCGCCATGCCGCGCAGCCGGTCGGGTTTTGCCGCCGCCATCTGCGCGATGCCATCATTGACGATGCGCGCGGTATCGATTGCGAGTTCATCCTTGAGGTTGTAAAAAAAAGTCTGCGGACCGGGCGAAATGAATGCGATGTCGATTTTTTTGCGATCCATCGATTCCAGCTTGGCATCCGCGTTGTAGAACTCCGCCTCAAACGGAAACCGCACCTTGCCGCGGATGAATACCCGGTTGCTGCCCTCGCCTTCGATTTTTGTGTTGTAGACCGGGTTTTCCTGCATCGCCTTGACGATGGTTTCCGGAATTACGTGATTGTGGACATCAATACGCTTCATGCTTTCTCCTGATTGCGGATTTTTTTCTGCGGCGCCGTGACACCCGTCGTGCCAGGCAGGCTGAAAATGCCATCGTCGCCCAGCGCGCGCACCTCGGCTGCAACAATCTGTGCGACTTCATCAATCGCTGCCGACGGGCGTCGTTCCGCGCGTTGGGCGAGCGTGAGTATACGATGGATGTTGGCATCGACAATCGGCCAGGCAACCAGACGCCGCGCTGCGAGGTCTTCGTGAAAAGTTGATACCGGCATCAATGCCATGCTGGTGCCGCGCAAGACCAGCCGGCGTATGGCTTCGACAGAATCGATCTCGGCTTCAACACGGACACGCGCATCATGGCGCTGCAGTTGCTCATCGGCGATGATGCGGATGGCCTCGGTGCTGACCACCGCCGTGCGCGCGAGTTCGGCGGCAGTAATGAACCGGCGTGCGATATGCGCCTGCCGTTGCGCATAAACGACTATGGGCTCGGAGTTCAGCGGTGTGACCCTCATGGCGCGCGAGTTGGAAGGATTGGTCAGGATAGCGACATCGGCTCGCCCCGCCAGCAGCCAGTCGTAGAGCTGATTGCTGAATCCTTCAACGACTTTCAAGCTGATCTGCGGGCATTGACGGCGCATGCGTTCGACCATGCCCGGCAGCAGCATTGGCCCGGTGGTCGGTGACACACCGAGGATGACCTGCCCCTGCGCCGTGGCGCTCCCGCTGCGCAATTCGTCCTGCGCCCGACCCAGTTCGCGCAAAATGCGCTGGCAGTGGTCGAGGAACTGGCGGCCGGCGGTGGTGAGGCGCACGCCTCTGGGCAGCCGCACCATCAGCGCGACCCCCAATTCTTTTTCCAGCACGCGGATATGCCGTGACAGTGCCGGCTGTGCCACGCGCAGATGCTGGGCAGCGCGCGTCATGCTGCCCAGTTCGGCAATCTGCACAAAATAGCGAATACCGCGCAAATCCATGATCGGCGTGCCTTTATGCTATGAGATAACAAAGCGGCATGTATGCCGTGAGGCCATAGGTGGCCTGGAAATCGCTCGTCAAGTCGGCATTTACGAGCAAAAATTGCTGCGACGCGACATAACGTGAAGCAACCATGCTGGCAGTCTATCTATAACAATTTGTTATGTCACCTGCGCCGATTCGGTATTGGTCGCCCGGCATTCGCGCCGTTACCATCCAGCAACCAATGCGGCATGTTTACCGCTGTGCGCACCCGACGTACGCGGATTCGAGGAGCTTTGTCAGTGAAACCCATCAATGTAGGCATTATCGGCGCCGGCTGGTGTGGCGGCATCCGCGCGGATACCTGTGCGATCAACCCGGCGGTCAAGGATTTGCATATCGTCGAAACCAAACCCGAACGCCTGGCCGAAGTAGCCAAGGCCACCAACGCCAAAAGCGCGCTGACTGACTATCGCCAGCTGTTTGAGGTCAAAGATCTTGACGCGGTGATGATTTCGGCGACACCCGAAGCCCTGCACTTTCCGATGGCGCGCGACTGCCTCGAGGCCGGCTTGCACGTGTTCCTCGAGAAGCCGATCGCCGTTGAAATACACGAGGCCGACGAACTGATCGCGATTGCCCGACGCAAAAACGTCAAGTTCACCATCGGCTACTCGCAGCGATTCAACCCCAAATACGCCTACGTCAAGAAATGTATCGACAACGGCGCCATCGGCAAGCCGGTCAGCGCACTGGTCAGCCGCCACATCCAGAGGAGCCTCGGCGCCAAGATCACCGGTCGCAGCAAGCTTTCCCCGGCGGCGATGGAAGCCACTCACGATCTCGACTTCATCCTGTGGTGCCTCGCACCCGCCAAGCCGATCCGCGTGTATTCGCAGGTCAACTATGGCGTGATGCGCGCCAACAGCGGCAAGGACGTGCCCGACACGCAATGGATTACCGTGACCATGGACAGCGGCATGTCTTTTGTCGTCGGCGCCGGCTGGAGCCTGCCGCCGGGCTATCCAAACGCCTGCCAGACCTGGATCGAGATGATCGGTACGGACGGCGCGCTGTTTTGCGACGATACACACCGCGACGTCATTCTCAACACCATGAAAAGCGGCATGCAATTGCCGATGTCGTCGATGCCGGGCGAGCGCGTCGATCACGCCTTTGCCGGACCGATGCACGCCGAAACCGTGCACTTCATCGAAGCCGTGGTCTGCGACCGCCCGGTACTGGTCACCGCCGAGGACGCGCGCAATGTAATGGAGGTCTATGTTGCCGCCGACATTTCTGCCGAGCGCAACGAACCGGTGAACCTGCCGCTGCCCGAATCGCGGCCGCTGGCTGCTGCCGGGGCCGCACGATGAAGAAAGATCCGAAAAAAATCGGCCTGGCCATCATCGGTGCTGGGCGCGTCGGCCTGATCCGGGCCGAACTCGCCGCACGCCACCCCACGGTGGGCTGGATCGGCATTGCCGAGTTGAATCCCGAGCGCGGCGAAATCGTCCGCGAGAAATGCGGCGGCGATTTTGTCACCACGGATTATCGCGAACTGCTGTCACGTCCCGAAGTCAATGCCGTCGCGGTTTGCACCGACGAGCATCTGCATGTGGGTCCCGTCATCTACGCCGCCGAACGCAATCTACCGATGCTGATCGAAAAACCGCTGGCCACGGATCTCGGTGAATCGGCGCAGACATTGGCAGCAATTGAAAAATCCGGCGTGGACGCAGTGATCGGTTACACGCAACGATTCCGCCGCCGCTGGCTGGTGGCCAAGGAAAAAGTGCGTACCGGTTCGCTGGGCGACGTCACGATGGTGACTTCCCGGGCCTTCATGAACCGGCTGGTCGCCATCGACAATTACAAACGCAGCGACAACCGTGCTGAAGTGACGCCGATGGTGATTTCCGGCACGCACGCGCTGGACATCGTCATGTGGCTGATGGAAACCAAAAAACCGGTTGAAGTGTATGCGCGCTCGGTCAACAAGGCGCTGGGCCCGACCTGGCAGGGCGTGGACGGCACCGGCTACACCATGGTCTTCGATGACGGGGCGATCTACCACGGCGTCATTTCGTGGGCATTGCCCGAAGTCTGGCCCGGCGCGGTGTACAGTCTCGAAGTCGGCGCAGTCGGCACCGAAGGCGTGCTGACCATCGACGACACGCACCGCGATATTGTGCTGGCGACCAATCTGATCCAGAGCGAGGGTTACGCGCCGGACAAACGCCGCCATGTCGATTTTCTGACCAGCTACCCGGTGGGCGACATGGCACTCGGAGAATTGCGCGGACCGATGCGCGAAGAGACCAATTCATGGTTGAATCGCGTGTCGCTGGGTGTGACAACGCAACACGCGAC
>JANNHN010000328.1:0-3107 GCA_031404395.1 Betaproteobacteria bacterium | reverse complement strand
AACCCGCCGGCGTCGTACTCGAGCGACATACCGTTGTCGTCAGGGATGGCCGCATTGTTGAACTGCTGCCGACAGACGCTGCCCGCCAGCGCCACCCGGATGCCGAGTGCATTGAACTGCCTGACCATGCACTGATCCCGGGGCTGGTGAATCTGCATACCCATGCCGCCATGACCTTGCTGCGCGGCGTCGCCGACGACCTGGCGCTCATGGACTGGCTGCAGAACCACATCTGGCCGGCTGAGAGCCGGCTGGTATCCGACGCTTTTGTACATGACGGCGCCCTGCTCGCCTGCGCCGAGATGCTGCGCGGCGGCGTCACCTGCTTCAACGACATGTATTTTTTTCCGGAAGCCACTGCGCGCGCGGCAATGCAGGCCGGCATGCGCGCCGTCCTCGGCATCATCGCCATCGAGCAACGCTCAGCCTACGCCAATGATGCTCAGGAATACCTGGCCAAGGGCATGACTCTGCGCGACACGCTCCGCGACGAACCGCTGCTTTCGTTTTGCCTGGCGCCACATGCGCCGTTTACGGTCAGCGACGCCACCTTTGCGCAAATCGCCACTTATGCCGATGAGCTGGATATTCCCGTGCATATTCATCTGCACGAAACGGCGCAGGAACTGCAGGACAGCGTCACCCGTTATGGCGTGCGGCCGCTGGCGCGACTCGAAAAATTCGGTCTGCTGGGTCCCGGCCTCATTGCCGTGCATGCCGTGCATGTCAATCTGGAAGAAATCGGCCTGCTCGCCCGTCATGGCTGCTCGGTGGCGCATTGCCCTTCTTCCAATCTCAAGCTCGCCAGCGGCATTGCGCCGATCACTGAATTGCTGCGCACTGGTGTCAATGTCGGCATCGGCACCGACGGCGCCGCCAGCAACAACCGGCTCGACCTGTTTGCGGAAATGCGCCTTGCCGCGCTGCTGGCCAAAGGCAGCAGCAATGATCCCACCGCCATGCCCGCGCATAAAGCGCTGGAATGCGCGACACTCGGCGGCGCCCGCGCGCTGGGTTTGCAGGCACAAACCGGCTCCCTCGTCCCCGGCAAGCTGGCCGATCTCGCCGCAGTCCGCCTGTCAGCGCCGGAACTCGCGCCCTGCTACGATCCGGTCTCGCACCTTGTCTATGCCGCCGGGCGCGAACATGTCACGGATGTATGGGTCGGTGGTGCACGCCGCCTCGCCGACGGCAATCTGATCAATCTGGACCTGCAGACCATCACGGCGCGGGCAGCACACTGGAAAAAACTGGTCCTGACCTCATGACTGTCAATGTCGATCCGGCCGAGCTGGAAAAATTCAGCGAACTCGCGCATCGCTGGTGGGATCCCACGAGTGAGTTCCGGCCGCTGCACGAAATCAATCCGCTGCGCCTCGGATACATCGACGGCATCGCCGGTTTGCACGGCAAAAACGTGCTCGACGTCGGCTGCGGCGGCGGCATACTGGCCGAGGCCATGGCTGCGCGCGGCGCACACGTCACCGGCATCGACCTCGCCGACAAGCCGCTCAAGGTCGCACAACTGCACGGGCTGGAGTCCGGCATCGCAGTGACCTACCGCAAGGTTGCAGTCGAGAGTCTGGCGCAGGAAATGCCACGGAGTTTCGACGTGGTGACCTGCATGGAAATGCTGGAGCACGTACCCGATCCGTCCGCCGCCGTGCACGCCTGCGCCGCGCTGCTGAAACCGGGCGGCTACGCTTTTTTTGCAACCCTCAATCGCAATCCAAAGTCATACCTGTATGCCATCATCGGCGCCGAATACGTACTCGGCCTGCTGCCGCGCGGCACCCACGACTATGCCCGCTTCATCAAACCGTCGGAACTGTCGGCCTGGTGCCGGGCTGCGGGCCTCGAACTGTCGAGGATCACCGGCATGACCTACAACCCGCTGGCCCGGACTTATGCGCTCGAAACGGACACCGCCGTAAACTATATTCTCTGCACGCAGGCGCCGCAGCACCCATGATCCGCGCCGTATTGTTCGACCTCGACGGTACATTTGCCGATACCGCACCCGATCTTGGCCGCGCCATCAACCTCATGCGCACGGCGCGCGGCCTGGCGCCGGTGGCCATCGCAGATACGCGACGCGTAACCTCGCTGGGCGCCCGCGGTTTGCTCAGTGTCGGATTCGGCATCGACCCGGAACATGCCGACTACCCGGCCATGCGCGAAGAATTCCTGCGCCTCTATGAAAACAACCTGTGTTGCGACACCGTACTGTTCCCCGGCATCGCTGAACTGATTGACCGTCTGGAACAGCGGAAAATCATCTGGGGCATCGTCACCAACAAGGCCGAGCGTTTCGCCAAGCCGCTGTTGCAGCAGCTCGGTTACGGCACACGCGCGGCCTGCATCATCGGCGGCGACACCACCGCTCACATGAAACCGCATCCGGCGCCGCTGCTCGCCGCGGCGCAGTTCATCGGCATCGAACCGCAGTCGTGCTTCTATGTCGGCGATGACGAACGCGACATCCAGGCTGGCCGGGCCGCCGGCATGCGCACCGTTGCTGTCCGTTTTGGCTATCTCAACGGCAGCAATCCGGATACCTGGGGCGCCGACAGCATCGTTTCCAGTCCGGCTGAAATAGAAAAATTACTTTAAAAACAAAAAGATACGATAATTCTCTGATGACGTAACCGCTACGGCTGTGCCATAATTACGCACCGCACCGTCACAGGACTTGAACCTGCGCGGCGCGGCGCAATCTGAGTAGTGATCTGATTAATTAT
The DNA here is from genome assembly GCA_031404395.1 of Betaproteobacteria bacterium. Taxonomy (GTDB): domain Bacteria; phylum Pseudomonadota; class Gammaproteobacteria; order Burkholderiales; family SG8-41. The sequence goes on along the minus strand of JANNHN010000328.1, from coordinate 366 downwards.
GGGGGCGACCCGGTTTCGACGTGGGTTACAAAGCAGCACAGGGCATGCCAAGGTCCAGTTACCTTGTAAATCCGCTGGAAACTTTATACACGCCAACGACGAGCGTTACGCTCTAGCCGCCTAATACCGGCTAGACGCTGCACTGATCTGCTGATGGGTCAGGCCCCGAGAGGGGTGCAGCGTCATTTACATCAGCCTCTCTGCAGGGCTTGGTCGCTTAGCCTTGCGGATCCGTCGAAGCGACTGGCCAAACACCAGCCTGCCGGTTGGCGGGTGCGAGGCGAGACCCAAATAACCAGGCTAAGCATGTAGTCCTGACTGTGGAGGACTTGCGGACGCGGGTTCGATTCCCGCCGCCTCCACCAT
>JANNHN010000327.1:0-5492 GCA_031404395.1 Betaproteobacteria bacterium | reverse complement strand
CCACAGACCATTCAGCAAGGCAAGGCGCTGATGCGCGCATTGATCAATCACTGTCTCGGCAACCAGACTCTGCACACCCGGCAACTGCTCCGCGATCTGCAGCAGATGTAATCGCAGCTCACGTTTTTTGTAAAAACGCATTCCGTAAAACGCATGACCCGACTCAGCGTCAATCTCAACAAAGTCGCGCTGCTGCGCAATGCGCGCACGCTGGGCATCCCGAGCGTGACGCGGGCCGCGGGCATCGTGCTCGACGCCGGCGCGCATGGCATCACCGTACACCCCCGTCCGGACGCACGGCATATCCGCGCGACCGACGTGCATGATCTGGCGCAGTTGCTCCGCACGCGGCCCTCAATCGAGTTCAATATCGAGGGGAATCCGTTTGAACCGCCGCTGCTCGAGCTGGCGCGTGTCGTGCGGCCGCAGCAATGTACGCTGGTGCCCGATGCTCCCGGCGCATCGACATCGGATCATGGCTGGAGCATGCCGCAAGATGCGGTGCGGTTGCGACCGGTGATTGCTGAACTAAAAAGCCTGGGAATACGCGTCAGCCTGTTCATGGACCCGTTGCCGGAGGCCATGAATGCGGTGGCGGCGGCTGGCGCCGATCGCGTCGAGCTCTACACCGAACCTTATGCGCGGGTATTCGGCAGAGCGGACGAAGCCGGGATACTCGCGCGTTACACCAACGCAGCGCGCAGCGCACATGCCGTCGGACTGGGGGTGAACGCCGGGCATGATCTCAACCGCGACAACCTGCCGCATTTTCTCGCGGCGGTGCAGGATGTTGCCGAAGTGTCGATCGGTCATGCCTTGATTGCCGATGCGCTGGAACTGGGTCTGGCGACGACCGTGGCCGATTACCTGCGGATCATGGGCGGGCAGCGATGATTTACGGCATCGGCATTGACGTCATCCAGCCGCATCGCGTCGCACGCTTGCTGGAAAAATATGGCGAGCGCTTCATCAATCGCGTCCTGACCCCGCTGGAGCGCCCGCGGTATGCCCGCAGCGCGCAACCGGTACTTTTTCTCGCCAATCGTTTTGCCGCCAAAGAGGCATTTTCCAAGGCGATGGGCACCGGGTTCCGTTATCCGGTCACCCTGCAATGCATCAGCGTAGTACAGAACAGCGCCGGCAAGCCGGGCTTCTCCTTCAGCGAGCCGCTGAATGAACTGGTCAGTAAGCAGGGCATCATCGGTCATCACCTGACCATCAGTGATGAATCCAATATGGCGTGTGCTTGCGTGGTCCTCGAAAAATGACAAAAACCATACCCCTGGGACCGGTGATGCTGGATGTCGTCGGCACGGCGTTGACTGCCGCGGACCGGCAACGTCTGCAGCATCCGTTGGTCGGCGGGGTGATTCTGTTCACCCGAAACTTTGAATCCTGCGCGCAACTCGCACAGCTCACCTCGGAAATCCATGCGGTGCGCAGTCCGCCACTGATCATAGCGGTGGATCATGAAGGTGGCAGGGTGCAGCGCTTTCGCGAAGGATTCACGCGTATTCCGCCGATGCGTGAACTGGGCATCATCTGGGATCACGACCGGCGCAAAGCAGTCGAACTGGCGCGGTCGCTGGGCTTTGTGCTGGCCGCGGAGTTGCGCGTCCATGGTGTTGATCTTTCGTTCACGCCGGTACTCGATGTCGATTATGGCAACAGCGGCGTCATTGGCGACCGTGCATTCCATACCCGACCGGACGCCATTGCCGATCTGGCAACAGCACTGATGCACGGCCTGCGCGATGGCGGCATGGCGGCAGTCGGTAAACATTTTCCCGGGCACGGGCATGTGCGCGCCGATTCGCATCACGAGGTGCCGGTGGACGAGCGTCCGCTGGCCGATATTGTCAGTGAGGATCTGGTGCCCTTTCGCCGCTTGATCGGCGCCGGGCTGGGCGGGATCATGCCGGCCCATGTTATTTATCCGCAGGTCGATGCTGCGCCGGCCGGCTTCTCGGAGAAATGGCTGAAAGACATGTTGCGCGGGGAACTGGGCTTCGACGGCATTATTTTCAGCGATGACCTCAGCATGGAAGGCGCAAGCGTGGCGGGCGGAGTGGTGGCGCGCGCCCATGCAGCGCTACGCGCCGGTTGCGACATGGTGCTGGTATGCAACAACCTGCAATCTGCTGACGAATTGCTGGCAGGTCTTGATTACACGATGCCGGCGACGGGTCTGGTGCGTCTTGCCCGCATTCATGGCCGGGCGCATGCCGCCGATCAGGTCAGGCTGCGTGAAGATCCGCGTTATGCCGCAGCCTTGCATGCCATTGTCGGGTTGGGCGGGCGCAGCGGCGAATTGCCGTTCGCCTGAACTGCGGACGTTGTCGTAATGCGAAAATCTACCGGTAGCCGTGACGCGGCATATCCACCGTTTTCTACAGGTTGCACCCGCTGCCCGCGCCTCGCCGGGCATCTGGTCGCAGTGCGGGTTTCGAATCCCGATTATCATGCGCGCCCGGTCGTTCCGTTCGGCGATCCGCAGCCGCGTCTGCTGGTAGTGGGGCTGGCGCCCGGCATGCACGGTGCCAATCGCACCGGCCGGCCATTTACCGGAGATCATGCCGGCATCCTGCTCTACGCAACCTTGCATCGTTTTGGCTACGGCAATCAGGCGGTGGCAACGGCTGCCGGAGACGGCCTGCAACTGCGCGGTTGCCGTATCACCAATGCGGTGAAATGTCTGCCGCCGGACAATAAACCGTTGCCCGCCGAAGTACGTGAGTGCAATGGGTATCTGCGCGCCGAACTGGCGGTGCTGGCCGAAGGCACTGCTTTACTGGCACTGGGTACTGTTGCGCACCAGGCTGTGCTGCGGGCGCTGGATTTGCGGGTGGCAGATTTTCCGTTCGCGCATAACGCAAGCCATGCGCTGGAGCGGGGCATGCGCCTGTTCGACAGTTATCACTGCAGCCGCTACAACACGAATACCCGGCGTCTGACGCCCGACATGTTTCATGCCGTATTTGAGCAGATCGCTGCTTTCCTGGCTGCATGCCGTGGAGCGCCGGCGTGACACCACTCGCCGACATCGCAGGCCAGCTGCCGCACTTACCCGGCGTCTATCGCATGGTCAACAAAGACGGCGAAGTGCTGTACGTCGGCAAAGCGCTGGATTTGCGCAAGCGTGTCAGTTCCTATTTCCAGCGTGCCGATGCCTTGTCGCCGCGTATCCGGTTGATGGTGGCGCAGGTCGCCGGGGTAGAGACCACGGTTACCCGGTCGGAAGCGGAAGCACTGTTGCTTGAGAGTAATCTGATCAAATCGCTGGCCCCGCGGTACAACATACTGTTCCGCGACGACAAGTCCTATCCTTACCTGATGCTGAGCGGGCATCGTTATCCGCGGCTGGGGTTTTTCCGCGGCACGCCTGACAAGAAAGACCGTTGTTTCGGGCCGTTTCCCAATGCCGGCGCGGTACGCGAAAGCATGCAACTGCTGCAAAAAGTATTCCGGTTGCGCACCTGCGAAGACAGCGTATTTGCGCACCGCTCGCGTCCCTGCCTGCTTCACCAGATTCACCGCTGCACGGCGCCGTGTGTCGGGTTGATCGGAGATGCCGAATATGCGGAAGACGTGCGCAGTGCCGAACTGTTCCTGGCCGGGCAGGAGAGCGTCGTGTTCGGCCGGCTCGACGAGAGAATGCATGCTGCGGCCGAGGCGCGCCGTTATGAAGAGGCGGCGGTATGCCGCGACCAGCTTGCAGCGCTGCACAAAGTGCGCGAAAAACAATATGTCAGCGATGAGTCCGGGCGCGACGTTGATGTGATTGCCTGCGGCGCGGCGGCAGGGGTGGTCTGCGTCAACCTGGTGATGATCCGCGGCGGTCTGCATCTCGGCGACAGGAATTTTTTTCCGCAAAACGCCGAGGACGCAACGCCGGCGCAAATCCTCGAAGCATTCATGGCCCAGCATTACCTGCTGCAAGCGGTGCCGCCGCAAATCATTGTCGGGGAACCCGTTGCCGTCGAGGTGTGGCAGCAGATTTTGAGCGAACGCAGCGGACGGCGGGTGCAGATTGCGGCGCATCCCATCGGTGACCGCAGGGCATGGCTGCAGATGGCGCAGAAAAATGCCGAGCTGGGCGCGGGGCAACGCAATGTGCGATTGCTGGGGGATGCAGCGAAACTGACAGCCCTGCAACAGGGACTGAATCTGCAGGAGACCGTGCAGCGCATCGAGTGTTTCGACATCAGCCACACTCAGGGCGAGGCAACTGTGGCGTCCTGCGTGGTTTATGACCGGGGCGCCATGCAGCGCAGCGAATACCGCCACTTCAACATGCGCGACGTTGTTGCCGGTGATGATTACGGCGCCATGCGCGAGGTGCTGACCCGCCGCTACCGCAAAGTGGCATCGGGACAAGGGCACACTTGCAGCGGAGCAGAGGGTAAGATGCCTGATCTGGTCTTGATTGATGGCGGACAGGGACAGTTGAACGTGGCGTGCGAAGTGATGACAGAACTGGGACGTGCCGATTTGCCCCTGTTGGCTGTAGCCAAGGGGCCGACACGCAAGCCGGGGATGGAGGAGTTGCTGATGCCGGGGCGGGAGTCCGGATTCAGTCTGCAGCCTGACGATCCCGGTTTGCATCTGATCCAGCAGATCCGCGACGAAGCTCACCGGTTTGCCATCGAAGGTCATCGCGCCCGGCGCGCCCGCGCCCGCACCACGTCGCCGCTGGAGGACATTCCCGGCATCGGCGCCAAGCGCCGCCAGCGGCTGCTGGCGCGTTTCGGCGGTCTGCGCGGGCTGGTGGCGGCGAGCGTGGACGAGGTCGCTGAAGTGGATGGCATCAACCGCGCGCTGGCCGAGCGTATCTACGCCGCGTTGCATTGATGATATTAAACTGGCCCATTGTGCTGACCTGGCTGCGGATCGTGATGATCCCGCTGTTCGTCGGCGTGTTTTATTTCGAGCAGAGCTGGGTGTCCCACGCCAACCAGAATCTCGTCGCCACCGTGATTTTTGCGGCGGCGGCAATCACTGACTGGCTGGATGGCTGGCTGGCGCGCAGGCTCAACCAGACTTCGGCCTTTGGTGCGTTCCTTGATCCGGTCGCTGACAAGCTGATGGTGGCGGCAGCGCTGATCATTCTGGTGCAACTCGGTCGGGTTGATGCCGTGATTGCCCTGGTCATCATCGGCCGGGAAATTGCGATTTCCGCATTGCGCGAATGGATGGCTTCAATCGGACAAGGCAAAAGTGTTGCCGTCTCCATGGTCGGAAAATTCAAGACCGCGGCACAGATGATCGCTATTCCGATGCTGCTCTATCACGACCCGATCGGGGTTTTTGCGCCCCAGCGCGTCGGTACCTGGCTGATCTGGATCGCTGCTGTGCTGACCCTGATTTCCATGGGGTATTACCTGAAAATGGCCTGGCGCGCCGCTGCCGGCCGGGTTTAGCCGGGTTGCGGGTCGGGGAGGGGTTGTCCTATAATCGCCCGCTGCAACGCGGGAGTAGCTCAGTTGGTAGAG
>JANNHN010000326.1:0-2401 GCA_031404395.1 Betaproteobacteria bacterium | reverse complement strand
GAATTCGACGACAATGTGGCGCGCTCGGCGGTTGAGGCGATTGGCGCCAGCTGGAAAATCGACAAATAAGCAATCCAGCTGCGCTTTTCATGACGGGAGATGATCGGGAATGACTGCAACACCGCTGAAAGTAGGCTGCCTGGGCATGGGCTGGTGGTCGGATGTGCTGGCCGATGCCATGCAACGCTCGGGCAAATTTGAAATTGTGTCGTGTTATACGCGCACGGCGGACAAGCGGCACGCCTTTGCCGCCAAATACGGATGCGCCGAAGCGCCCAGCTACGAGGCGATGCTGGCCGATCCGTCGATTGCAGCGATCATCAATACCACGCCCAACAATGTGCATCTGGAAACCACGCGCGCGGCCGCGCAGGCCGGCAAACACGTTTTTCTCGACAAGCCCATCGCCAATACCGTGAGTGACGCCCAGGCGCTGACGGTCGCCTGCCGCGCCGCCAACGTAGTGCTCGCGCTGGGTTACCAGCGACGCAAAGAAAGCCACTTCCGCTGGGTGCGCAAACAGATCGACGACGGCGTATTCGGCAAAATGGTCAATGCCGAGGCCAACATCAGCCGCGATCGCCTCGGCAAAATTGACCTCTCTTCCTGGCGCTACACCGCCGCCGGCATGCCGGGCGGTGTCATGCTGCAGATCGGCATTCATTACGCCGACGTATTGACTTACCTGATGGGACCGATACGCAGCGTCAGCGGCAGTCTCGCGCAGCTCGTGCTGCCCGGTGACAACCCGGATGTGGCCAGCCTGATCTTTGAACACGACAACGGTGCGTTATCGACATTGAACGCCAGCTACGCATCGGCCTCGGAGTATTACCAGATGAACGTCTACGGCAAGGAAGCCAGCGCCTATTACGATCTGCATCAGGGACTGCGTTTTCTCAAGCGCGGGGCCGCGCGCTCCGAATCGGTGACCTGCGCAGCCAATGACGCCATCGTCGATGAGCTGGACGAATTTGCCGCTGCCGTGCGTGGCGAATGCGCGCCGGAGATGGACGGCGAGAAGAGCACGCACTCCCTCGCCGTGCTGCTGGCCGGCATCAAATCGGCACGCGAAGGACGGCGGGTCATGGTTGCCGAGATTTTGGATCACAAATAATGTCTATTCAGCCTGAACAACCAAATCAACATCCTCCCTCACCCCTCCCCTCTACTCCGTTTCAAGTGTTCCCTTGTCCTGGCGGGATCAGGGCACACTGAAAGCGAAGCAGAGGGTGGCGCGTAGCGCCGGGTGAGGGAGCTTTTTGATTTTTCGTTCACGCTGAATAGTTGCCAAAAATAAATCAATAAAGAGGAGGATGATCATGCGCCATGCACTGAAAATCATCATCACCATTGCTGCCGCCATGCTGGCCGGATCTGTTCTGGCACAGGATGTCGCGTTTCCCAAAAGGGGCAATGTCGAAATCACCGTATTGTTCCCCGCCGGGTCTTCCGCCGACGTGACCGCACGTCTGCTCGCGCAGGGCATGGGCAAACACCTGGGCGCCAATGTCATCACCGTCAACCGCCCCGGCGCCGGCGGCGCCATCGGCTACAAATATGCCGCCTCGCAAAAACCCGATGGTTATTCGCTGGTATGGAACTCCAATTCGATCTCCACGACTTATCACTCGGGGCAGCTGGCGTTTGACTACAAGGCGTTCGATCCGGTGGCGCGCGCGCTGGTCGAGCCGCCCCTGATTGCCGTGCGTGCTGACGGCAAGTGGAAAAAACTGGCCGACCTGATCAAAGACGCCAAAGCCTATCCCGGTCAGATGACCGTCGCCAATTCCGGCACCGGCAGTCACACCCATATTTCGGCAGTGGCCATGTTCAAGGCGGCAGGCGTCAGCGTCATCGATGTGCCCTATGGCGCAGCGCAGGTCGTACCCAATCTGCTGGGCGGCCACGTTGATGTCATGGTGTCATTGCCGGGTGCGCTGGCCGCGCATGTCTCAGCGGGACGTATCCGGATACTGGCAGCGCTGACCGCGAAGCGCGACCCGGGCATGCCGGAGGTACCGACTGCGAAGGAACTGGGCTACAACGTCACGCTGGAAGCCTGGCGCGGCATTGCCGTGCCGCGCGGAACCCCGCCGGCGATCATCGCCCAGCTCGAAGCTGCCATCCGCGCAACTGTAGAAAACCCGGAATTCAGCAAAGCCAGCGAAAAACTGTTTGTGAGTCCGGCGTTCATGCCGGCAGCGGCATTTGGCGAACTGATCGCGCGCGAAGATGCCGACCTGGCACGCATCATGCTGCAGATCGGATTGAAGAAATCGCCGTAGCCGGGCACCCGGTATGTGCAATGCCTGAAGGGTGCTTTTGCGCCATCGCTCGCATGCGTAACCTGCTATCATTTTCCGCATGGACCACGGGCTTGATCTCAGGACCGTCCAGG
>JANNHN010000325.1:0-15658 GCA_031404395.1 Betaproteobacteria bacterium | reverse complement strand
GACACGCCCTCTACCTGCCAAAGAACGACAACGTGATTAAAGCGAAGTGTATGCCTCTGGTGGATATGGGGGTATACCGCCTTGCTGGGCAAGAGTGCCATAACAGGGCGCAACTCGTAGTCGCAAGACGGCAACCGATAGAGGGCGACGGCCATGTCGGAACGAGGCTAGCGCCGTCCCTTTGCGAAGCCGCCCATCTCCGCCGGGGTCGATGTGGTGCCAGCAGGCTTGGCTCAGTGGCCGTCGCCGCCGCCCAGGATCGGCGGCTTGTCGCTCCACGGGAAGTCGATCCAGCGATCCGTTCGCCGCCAGACGTAGTCGCACTTCACCACGGAATGCGGCTTCTCGTAGATGACGGCGGTGCGCACCTCCGAGACGTTCGTGCCGACGAACTCCAGGACGGCTTTGAGGGTGTGGCCGGTATCGGCGACGTCGTCGACGATGAGAACCCTCTGATCGGTGAGGTCGACCAAGTTCAGCTGCGGTGGCAGCATCACCGGGAACTCGAGCGTCTCGCCGATCCCGGTGTAGTACTCGACGCTGATGACGAACACATTCTTGATCGACAGGGCGTAGCCCAGCGCACCGGCCGGCACGAGTCCTCCCCGGGCGATCGCCAGGATGATGTCGGGCGCCCAGTCGGCATCGGCGACCAGTTGCGCCAGTTCACGGCTGCCGGATCCGAACAGGTCCCAGGTGAGGATTTCGCGTTCGGAGGCCGGGGGCGGTGACATATCCCCCAAAGATAGCCAGGCGACCCGGTGGGCTGGACAGCGCCGACCGCGATGGCCCGACGACGACCACACGCCGACCAGACGCCGGTTTTGATCGCTCCGGCCCCGGCTTCGCATTCGAAGAAGTTCCGCCCGAGCGGACCTAACGTGGTTGGATGCGCGTCGACCTCAACTTCTATGGCCACGTTCCGATGACGGATGCCGGGGACACCGGACCAGCGTCGACCGACCGCCGGTTCGGGAGCGCTGACTTCATCGCCGGCTACGAGAATCTGGCCGTGTGGTGCAAGACCGCCGACGATGTCGGAATCAACTGCGTCTGGTTCACCGAGCACCACTTCCAATATGAGGGCTACGAAGTCACCCCGAACCTGGTGCTCTTCGGTCTGGCCATGGCCCAGCACACCAAGAACATCCGACTCGGGCAGATGTTCAACGTGGTTCCCCAATGGCATCCACTGCGACTTGCCGAAGACTTCGCCATGGCCGACATCCTGACCGGAGGCCGTATGGAGTTCGGCGTCGGTCGAGGCACCGTTCCCCGTGAGGCGCTCGCCCTCGGCAGCCGGGTCGCCAGTGGCGACAACGACATGAGCGCAAAGGACGACGCCTTTAACCGCGAACAGTTCGAGGAGGCGATGGAGGTCATCAAGACCGCGTGGTACAACGAGCGCTTCTCCTTCACCGGTAAGCACTACCAGTTCCCGCCGGCCGGTATACCCGATCGTGGGCATACGGTCACTGACCTCACGCTCGTTCCGAAGCCCACTCGCACTGTTCCCATCTTCCAGCCCGTCACGTCGGGCGAGACAATGGAATACGTGCCGCGCGCCGGACATCAGGGCGTCTATTGGCTGATGCACCCCGACTACCTCGCGCCCCGCTGGGAGCACTTCACCCGTACATGGGACGAGCACCATGGCACCTCGTCACGGCTTGGCGAGAACAAAGCGTGCGTGCTCAGCCTCCACGCCCAGCCCACCCGAGAAGAGGCGTGGAAAATCGGAGGACCGGGCCATCAGGAGTTCTCGAAGTTCCTGGCACCGTACGGCCGGTTCACCAACTACAAGGATGACGACGGCACCCAGGAGCCGATCACCGACACGTTGGTGCGGCCTTCGGCGTCGATCTGCGCGCAGCCGAGAAAGACCAGGTCGAGTCCGCCGCGCGCGCACAGGTCGTAGAAATCCTGATTGGCGAAAATCGCCGGTGATCCGGCAACAATCGCGGGATCACTGCTGGAGAGCGGCACGGTCACTGGTTGCGGTTCGACGCCGCCGGCGACATTGATCCAGGTGAAATCAAAATCATAAGCGCGCTTCGCCAACAGGCAGGCCAGCATCGGCAAGGTTGAATTGACGCCGCTGAAGGTGATTTCGCCGGCGCGGATCTGCCGTGCGAGGTTGACGACGATGAAGGAGAAAGGGGTCCAGTTCATGGTGTTGTGGGTCAGGTGCGTGAAATCGACAGGTAAACGATGGCAGCGACAGTGATCATTGCGCCGCCGACCATGCGCCGCGTCAGCGTTTCGCCGCGGAGGAACAGCGCACTGACGCCCACGGTGACCAGCGGATAGGCGGCAATGATGGGGGCGACGGTTGATACCGGTGCGATGGCCAGTGCCGAATACATCAGCAGCATTGCGCCGCCATTGAGGATGCCGGTCGCACCGAACCACAGCACGCTGCGCCGTGCCGGCATGGTGCGCGGCACGTGGCGTAACCGGTCGACGCCGATGACCGTGGCGGACGATACGACATAACCGATGACGCCGGCCGCAAACGGATTGGGCCACAGCAACAGGCCGGCCTTGGCGCCGGCCTGGGCCAGGCCGCGCAGCACGGCGCCGGCAATCGGCCACAGCAGGGCTTTGCCGGTGAAGCCGGCGCGGATCGCGCCCGGCGTCCACGACAGCAGCGCTGTGCCCAGCGCCACGCCTGCGGCGGCGACGGCAGCCTGCGGCGGCACGTGCTCATCCAGAAACAGTCCGGCGGCGAGCAGCGCGAACAATGGCGCAGTGCCGGAGATGGCGCTGGTCACGGTCGGCCCGAGTTCCTCGTTGGCGCGAAACGTCAGCAGCGTGACGATGGCGGGATAAATCATGCCGACGAGCGCAAAGATGATGGCGGCACTGATGATTGCCGTACTGAGGTTGAACGCCGACCATTCGATGGCAAACGGTGCGGCGGCCAGAAACAACACAGTAGCGGTCGGGATACTGATCGCGGCGCCCGCGCGCGGATCCAGTGTGCGCAGGCCGACGCGTCCGGTCACCATGCCGATGCCAAAACACAGCGCGCTCAATGTTGCCAGCAGCATGGCCATGGATTTATTTATAACTAATTGTTTTTATTATGTATTTTTAGATCTGCGCTGCGCGCGGCCGCAGTGCGCATACCGTGCCACGATGGCCCAGGCGGCGTGCTTCTGCGCGTAGCTGCGCGCCGCATGCGCCGGACTGGTCGATGGCAGGCGCGCGAGTTGCAACGCCGGCACGTCCAATCGTGGCTGTACATGTACGCGGAAGCAACGCTCGGCCATTGCGCCGTTGAAAAACACGTGCGTGATCCGGGGGTGTACGGAAAAGAAGCGCGGAAAATCATTTGCGGTGATCGATGTGTCGTCGATTGCCGAGTCGAGGCTGCCTTTCCGCGCGCAGCAGGCGAGCACGTCCCACAGCGCGACGCCGGCTTTTTTCAGCCGCTGTGCGCGTTCGGCATAAAGCAGCTCAGTGCCGGCGTCGAAGAGTTCGCCCATCAGTTTCCAGAATGCGTTGCGTGGATGCGCATAATACTGTCCTGCGCGCAGCGATTCCTCGCCCGGCATGCTGCCGAGAATCAGCACGCGCGCCGACGCATCGGCGATCGGCGGGAAGCTGCGGATCAGGGGCACGCTCAGGCGCACGTTGCCCCGCCGCTGGTTTCCGGCGCCTCCGCCAGATGTTTTTCGAGGACGCCCGGCGCATCCTGCATGTAACGTTCCACCGCCGGATAATCGATGGCGTAGTACGGATGCATCGAGCCGGGCCACGCCCCACCGGGTACTACGGCCGCGGCTTCGACCATGAAGCCCGGCACCAGCGTCAGTTCCGGCTGTTCACGCAGGCGATCGGTGGGCACCAGTTTCTCGGCGGTGATCAGCACGCGTTTCGCCGCGCGGGTCAGCGGATGATCCCAGAAGGGCGAACCATAGACGCGCGCGTTGCCTTCCGTATCCATTTCAGCCGCATGGATGACTGCGATATCCGGATGGACGGCGGGAATGACATACACGTCTTTGCCGGAGCCGTAGGGGTCGCGCATGGTTTGCCAGTGATTGATGCGCGCGAGTTCGCTGCCATGCACGCCCGCGACCGGCTGGAAGGGGATACCGTAGGAGGCTGCACGCAGCCCCGCGACCAGCGTCATTCAGGCGTGTTCTTCGAGATGCGCTTCCTTGCGCTCGATGGCCTTGCGATACCAGCGCGCCAGACCGAAATTGCCTTCCATGGCGACGATGCCGGCGCGCACTTTGGCGACTGCGCCGGCGCGGCACAGCAGATCGAGATCGTAGCCGGGGGAGGGCTTGATGATTTCAAGGTCGCGTCGTTGCTGGCGCACCAGTTCGCGCACCAGCGCGAACGGCCCGCGGTGCAGAAATACACCGCCCAGGCCCAGCGCGGCGCCGTCGGGGATGCGTTGCGCGAGTTCACGGAGACTGACGATTTTCGGGCGGAATGCAGCCATGGCACGCTCCGGAACAGAGGATGGGAGGATTTTACACTCCGACCAGTATTCGGACTGCACTGTGATCGGTTCATGTGCGGTGCGATAATCTTTTCATGAGGAGAATAAACATGCACCGAACTATCCGTTGCACGATCGGCTGTCTGCTGTTGCTGGCCGGTTTCGCGCAGGCGCGAGCCTGTTCTCTGCTCTACCCTTTGCGCTTTGACCCGGATTACTTTTTCTGGCGGATAAATTTCCGTGTCTCAGAAATCACTAAGGCAATCAGCCCGAACCCAATCAGCGCAAATAAAGTGAAAAAAACAACTGCAACCACGGGGTGTTTCTGACGATGGCTGTCCTCCCACATCATCAATCCCACCCACCAGATGAAACCATTCCACACCAGGGTAAATAACCCTACAGCCAGAATACCTCCCCCGGTATTGCTCGACTCAGTAACAGTCTGGCGCCCTTGCTGCGCAGTAAGTTCGGTTTCAATATACGTATAGGGATCATCCGGCGCCGGAACACTTTTCGGCGCACCCTGCTCGGGCTTGAGACCGAAATACTTCGCCATCTCCTGTGCGACTTTCATGGCTTGAGATGCAGACTCAAAATCACCCGCAATCTTCATGCTCTTGCCGTCCTGCCTGTCAGCGAAGACATTGTGTGTGTATCGGCGAAACTGTCCCCTGCCACTGCTCCAGCGCGACACCTTCGTGTGTAAACGTTTGATCTGCGCAGCCGACCCGGTTAAATTTCCTGGCCAAGGGAGCGGCCCATGCCGCACTGAAAAGTGTTCGCGGTTGACGACGATGTAGGTGCGATTCAACCATGCTGCCGCCTGCCCGTATGCCAGAACAGCTCCAATAAAAAGAGGTATGTATAGAATAAGTTGGAAGAGAAAGGGATGCGCTGCCACTGACGGAAGTGAACCTGCCCGCGTGAAAATTGCGAATGCAACTCCCGTAAAGATAACTGCAATAACAGTCCTGCCAACAGTTTCGTCATTAAACCATCGACGCACAATCTCCAACTCGGCACCACGAATAGAAAACACCAGCTTTCCCTCCGCCTCTTCATCAGTGCCGACCGGGGAGACCTCCTTGATGCCCAGAAATCTTGTAATTTCCTGCTTGAGGTACGATGCTTGCGAGCTGGTCATTGCCAGCCCAGCCACCAGTTTCAGTGTTTTGCCACTTTGAGTGAGAGCACGCACTTCGTATGGAGTGCCCGGTTCCATTTTCTTTTTAATGTACAACCGTTTGAGATTCCTGATCTCCAGTTCAGTGTTGCCGAGCCAGGGCAAAGGGCCATGACGCACCATGATTTTTTCACGACTGACGGATATGCGAGTCCGATTGAGCAAGCCCGCCAAGGCGTAATACATCAACGCGATGCCAGCAGCCTGGAAAATTGCGAATAACGGATTGAACGAGAAAGGGTCATTCATCAATCGTTCAAATTTGCCTGGCTTCGCAAAATCCTGGAACACAAACCAGTTCCAGACCATTGCGAAAATGGCGAAGACAAGGAAACTCCGGTCGAACCATTTCCGCACTATCTCAATATGTGAGCCGTGCTGAAAAAAATCCACTTTTTCGGGAAGCTTGATATCCGTCGCCATAAGAACGTCCTTTCATTCATAGGTGTCAGGTCCTGCCTTTTGCTTATCTTCCGGTTAAGTTTGGCCCATGACGCGCTCCGGGTAAAACAGGTGCAGAGTTTACACGCTGACCAGTATTCGGACTGCGCTGTGATCAATGCATGCGCGGTGCGATAATCTTTTCATGAGGAGAATAAACATGCACCGAACTATCCGTTGCACGATCGGCTGTCTGCTGTTGCTGGCCGGTTTCGCGCAGGCGCAGGGCTATCCGGTCAGACCGGTGCGCATGATCGTCGCCGTGCCGCCGGGCGGGCCGGCAGACACGCTGGCAAGACTCGTCGGGCCCAGACTCACAGCAGCGCTGGGACAAACCGTGGTCATCGACAACCGGCCCGGCGCCAACGGCATCATCGCTTATGACATGACGGCGCGCGCCGCGCCGGATGGCTATACCTTCGCGCTGGTCGCGGCGGGCGTCGCCATCAATCCCAGCCTGTACCGCAACGTGGCGTACGATCCCGTCAAGGATTTTGCGCCGATCACACTGGGCGTGACGGTGCCGAATATTCTCGTGGTGCATCCTTCGGTGGCGGCGAAATCAGTGCAAGAACTGGTTGCAGCAGTGAAGGCGAAGCAGGGGGGATTTGTGTTTGCGTCGGCCGGTAACGGCACATCGGGACATCTCGCGCTGGAACTGTTTCGCTTGTCGTCAAAAACATCGTTCGTCCATGTGCCGTACAAGGGCGGCGGGCCGGCGCTGACGGAAACCATCGCCGGACAGGTGCAGGCATTGTTCAGCATTGCGCTGGCGGCAACGCCGCAGATCAAGGCCGGCAAGGTGCGCGCGCTGGCTATCACCAGTGCGCAGCGCTCGCCGGTGGCGCCGGAGCTGCCGACAGTGGCTGAATCGGGTTTTCCGGGCTTTGAGGTGGTTGGCTGGTTCGGCTGGCTGGCGCCGGCACAGACCGGCAAGGTGGTGATCGGCAGGCTCAATCAGGAAATCGTCAAGACGCTGGGCATCCCCGAAGTCAGGGAGCGCCTGCTGAGCCTGAGTACGGTGCCGGTGGGTGACAGCCCGCAGGAGTTCGCGCGTTTCATCCGCAGCGAGCGCGACAAATGGGCGAAGGTCATCAAGGCCGCGAACATCAATATTGATTAATCGCCATTCAATTCGGCGGGTAATCAGGCGGGTAATCAGGCGAGTAAGCATTCAACGGGCAGGAAATACCGGGAAAGCACAGGGAACTTCATCATGAGCAAAGCCAAAGGCATACGCGAAGTCGCTTACGTGGATATCCGCGCCGGCGGCGGCGACGGACATGCACACCACGGCGGGGCCGGCATTCATCCGCTGTCGTGGACGGACTGCGCGGGAGGCGGGCAGGTGGTGGTCGAACGCAACATTGCGTATGTGGGCAACATGCGCAATCCGCACGGCACGCTGATTTTTGATGTTGCCGATCCCAAACATCCGAAACTGCTGTCGGAAATTCAGATGCCCAAGGGCACGCATTCGCACAAGGTGCGCGTGTCCGGCGACCTCATGCTGACCAATCGTGAAGTACTGTCGGCAAAGAATTCGCGCGGTGAAACGCCGCCGGGGGATTTTCACGGCGGACTGGGCATCTATGATGTGTCCAATCCGGCGAAACCGAAGTTGATCACGCTGTGGCAAACCGATGACAAGCCGGGTGTTGAATATGCGCGCGGCGTGCATCGTTTCGATTTCGACGGCCGTTACGCCTACATCTCGCCGACACTCGACGGCTATCTCGGCAACATCATGATGATTCTCGACCTCAAGGATCCGGCGCGGCCGCAGGAAGTCGGGCGCTGGTGGATGCCGGGGCAATGGACTGCGGGCGGCGAGCAGCCGACCTGGCGCGGCGCCGCGCACAAATGTCATCACCCGCTGCGCCACGGCAACCGGCTCTACACCAGCTACTGGCACGGCGGTTTTGTCATTCTCGATATCGATGATATGAGCAAGCCGAAGTTTGTGTCGGGTCTCGATTGGAGCCCGCCGTTTCCGTGGCCCACGCATACCGCGCTGCGCATTCCGTTCAGGATCGACAATCGCGATTTCCTGGTGGTGTCTGATGAGGACGTGGTGCGCCTGCCGGATTGCCCGCCGCATCCATCGGCTTTCCTGTGGATAGTCGATATTACTGACGAGAAACATCCCGCGGTGATTTCAAGTTTTCAGTTGGAAGACATTCCGCCGGAGCAGCAACCGTACGCAACCGGCTGTCACCAGCCCTGCGAGAAAGTCACGGGTACCGAAATCCCGGTGGCGTGGTTCGCACACGGCCTGCGCATCATCGACATTGCCCGCCCGCATGCGCCGAAAGAAGTCGCTTATTTCGTGCCTGACGTGCCGCAGGGTTCGGATCGCGTGCAGAGCAACGATGTCACGGTGGATGACCGCGGGCTGATGTACCTGCTCGACCGGGTGCGTGGCCTGCACATTCTGGAACGCACCTAGATTTTTTATCCTCTGATTCAAGACAGGAAACAACATGGCGTCCGGCG
This sequence comes from Betaproteobacteria bacterium, assembly GCA_031404395.1. Lineage (GTDB taxonomy): Bacteria > Pseudomonadota > Gammaproteobacteria > Burkholderiales > SG8-41. The sequence goes on along the minus strand of JANNHN010000325.1, from coordinate 7,076 downwards.
TATTTGATGATGTACTGATTCAGCACCTGTGGAGCACCGAGGAATTGCGCGGTATTTTCAACGACCACAACCGCGTGCAGAAATGGTTTGATTTCGAGGCGGCGCTGGCGCTGGAGCAGGCAGCGCTGGGCATCATCCCCCAGGCAGCGGCCGAGGAAATCGCCGCCAACGCGAAAATCTCGAAAATCGACATCAATGCCGTGGCGGCAGAAATCCGCCGCATCAAACATCCGCTGGTGCCCGCAGTGAAAGCGGTGCAGAACCTGTGCAAACCGGAGCATGGCGAATACATCCATTTCGGGCCGACCACGCAGGACGTGCTCGACACCGCCACCATGCTGCAGGTCAGGGACGCGCATGCAATTTACCTGCGCGACATGAAAGCCATCGGCAATGCGCTGGTCAAATTGTGCGAACAGCATCGCGCTACGCCGATGGTCGGCCGCTCGCACGGCGTGCAGGCGCTGCCGATCACCTTCGGCCACAAGGCGGCAATCTGGTTGTCGGAGATGGGACGGAATTACGAGCGGCTGCGTCAGCTTGAGCCGCGCATGTTCGTCGGCGGCATGGTCGGGGCAGTAGGCACCCAGGCTTCGTTCGGGCCGCAGGCCAAGGAACTGGAACAGCGCGTGATGAAACGCCTCGGTCTCGGCGTGGCCGACATCAACTGGCAACCGGCGCGCGACCGTTTCGCCGAATACGTCAATGTGCTGGGCCTGATCAGCGCGACGCTGGGCAAGATCGCCAACGAGATCATCATTCTGGAACACACGGAGATTGGTGAGCTCTACGAGCCGTTCAGCGCGGGCAAGGTCGGCTCCTCGACCATGCCGCACAAGCGCAACCCGTCAACCTGCGAAGCGGTGGTCGGCGTCAGCCGAGCACTGCGCTACAACGTGGCGTTCATGCTGGAGTCGATGCTGATCGAGCACGAGCGCGACGGCTCGGCCTGGCGCGGCGAATGGAAAGCACTGCCGGAGTCCTGCCTGATGGCCGGCGGCCTGCTGGCGATGATGAAATATGTGCTGACCGACCTGCACGTCGACGCGGGGCAGATGCGCAAAAACCTGGATCGCCTCGGCGGCTTCCTGTTGTCGGAGCGCGTGATGTTCCTGTTGTCGGACAAGGTCGGCAAGCAAACCGCGCATGATCTGGTGTACGAGGCATCGATGCGCGGTATTGAGAACGGCGTATCGTTTGAACAGGCTTTGATGCAGAACGCGCAGGTCAAGGCGGCATTGTCGGCAGCTGAACTGAAAGCGGCGCTGGATCCGACGACCTACACCGGCCGCGCGCCGGAGATTGTGGATGAAGTGGTTCGCCAGCAACGCACCAGCGGCTGGCTTGATTAAAATGCCGGGATTAAAAATATCAATAAAAACAACAAGTTATATTACTTTTTCAGGGTAACCCGCAATCATGAAAATTGCCATACTCGATGACTATCAGGACGCTGCCCGCACGCTGGATTGTTTCAGCAAGCTGCAGGGGCACGACGTCAGTATCTGGAATGATCACACCAGGGATGTCGATACGCTCGTTGAGCGTCTGCGCGATGTCGAGGTGCTGGTGCCCATCCGCGAGCGCACGCCGTTGCGCGCGCCGTTGCTGGAGCGTTTGCCGAAACTCAGGCTCATCAGCCACCACAGCGTTTATCCGCATATCGACGTCGATGCCTGCACCCGGCAGGGCGTCCTGCTGTGCGCCAATCTGCATCCGGGCAAGCCCTCGTATGCAACGGCGGAATTGACCTGGGGCCTGATCATTGCGGCGATGCGCAAAATTCCGCAGGAGGTCGCGGCGCTGAAAACCGGGCGCTGGCAATCGACAGTGGGACACGGGCTGCGCGGCAAAACGCTGGGCATATACGGGTATGGCCGGATCGGGGCGGTGGTCGCCGGTTATGGCAAGGCGTTCGGCATGAAGGTGCTGGTGTGGGCGCGTGAATCCTCGCTCGCCCGTGCGCGTGAGGATGGCTACGCAGCGGCACGCAGCAAGGAGGATTTTTTTGAGCAATGCGATGTGATTTCCCTGCACATGCGGCTGGTGGATGCCACGCGCGGCATCGTCACCGCGGCGGATCTCGCGCGGATGAAGCAGGCCGCGCTGCTGGTCAACACCAGCCGCGCGGGATTGATCGCACCGGGTGCGCTCGAACAGGCGCTGCGCGCCGGCCATCCCGGCATGGCGGCGGTCGATGTGTTCGAAGAGGAACCGGTGCTGAACGCGGCGCATCCGCTGTTGCAGCTCGACAACGCGCTATGCACGCCGCACATCGGCTATGTCGAGCACGATGGTTATGAGTGGCTGTTCGGCGGTATTTTCGATCAGATCCTGGCATTTATCGCCGGCAAGCCGGTGAACATGGTCAATCCGGAGGCATTGCAGCGGGTTTGAAGCGTAGCGGACAGTAACGCTGTCGCACTGATACGAAAATAAAGAGGAGGAGCAGTAATGAAAAACATTTTGTCAGTCGTGGTTCTGGTCTTCGGTCTCACCGGAATGGTGATGGACAATGCGGCTGCGCAGGGCGCGAGTGCGTATCCGGCGCGCCCCGTGCGCTGGGTCGTGCCGTTTCCGCCGGGCGCATCCAACGACATCACAGCGCGCCTGCTGGCGCAGAAACTGGCGGAAACCATGGGCCAGCAATTCGTCATCGACAACCGGCCGGGCGCCGGCGGCTCAATCGGCGCGCAAATCGCGGCAGAAGCAGCGTCTGACGGCTACACGCTGCTGCACGCCAATCCGGGGCCGAGCATCAACAATGTCCTCATGCGGCGCAAGTCTCCGTACCGGATGAATGATTTCGCGCCGGTGATGCTCATCGGTTACACCCCGCTGCTCATTCTGGCTAATCCGAAATTCGTCGCTAACAACGGGCGTGAACTGGTGGCTTATGCCAAAGCCAATCCCGGCAAGCTGACCTGGGCCTCGTCCGGCAACGGCAGCAGCCTGCATATCGGGCTGGCCCTGTTCGGTGCGGCGACCGGTCTCGATATCGTGCATGTGCCGTACAAAGGCACGGTGCCGGCGCTGACGGACGTGATGAGCGGGCGAGTTGATGTGATGCACACGACCGTGGTCAGTGCCGATGGTCATATCAAAGCGGGGCGAGTCAAGGTGCTGGCGCTGGCGGCGCCCGCGCGTCAGGCGGTGCTGCCCAATGTGCCGACACTGGCCGAAGAGGGCATCAGGAACGCGGAGGCGACGGTGTGGTTTGGCGTGCAGGTTCCGGCAAAAACGCCGCGCGCAATCATCAATAAACTCAACGCCGAGATGAACAACGTCATGCGGAGGCCGGATGTGCAGGCGCGGCTGGATCAGTTGGGGCTGGTCAAGGTGGGAGGCACGCCCGAGGAGTTCGGAATATTCATGAAAAATGAAGCGGACAAGCTCGGCATGCTGATCAAGACCGGGCGCGTGGACATGATCGACTGAAGACCGGCGCCGGTTGTTGCGCGCACATCACTGGTGCATGTGTTACTTAACCGATTGTTACGTTGGGACAATTACTCAGTCGATGCTCACGGAAAGCCGTCGTCCTGATGGTGTTTCAAGCGGCATGCGCCGCGCAGCACAGACGCGCTGAACATGTAAGCCGCGCGTAAGCGCCGCCCCCTACACTGCCGCCCGAAGTTGCGGGTAGTGCAATGAAATTCTGAGTCATGCAATACAAGCTGCATGGGCATGATCGTCGTTGTGCGGCGCACAATGCGGGAGCAAAAAAACTTTGTTTGCCCCGGCGCTTCGTGTAAAGTCCGGTTCCGTAATGTAGACAATAAGAGCAGGAAATCGCAGTTACTGCCATTGATGGTCTGCAACTAAAGCGCGGTGTCAGGTGCACCGGATCGGGAGTGTGGTTCGTCCCGGTATCAGTTTCTGAAATCTGGAGGGTGTTCAGTTGAAAATCAAGAATCAGGAAGATTTTTGGGCCGGCCTCATGTTCGTGGGGTTTGGCCTGCTCGCCATGGTGATTTCCACCGACTATCCGTTTGGGACGGCGAGCCGCATGGGACCGGGGTATTTCCCGACAGTGCTCGGCGGGATAATGCTGGTGCTTGGGGCCATCGTGGCTGTGATGGCGCTGAAAGCCGACGGCGAACAGAAGGTCACGCCGTTCGCGTGGAAGCCGATGATCATGCTGAGCCTGGGTTTCGTGGTGTTCGGCTGGGGGATAGATCACATCGGCTTTGTTCCCTCACTGTTCCTGCTGTCGGTGATCACCGCAGCCGCCGGACAGACGTTCAAAGTCGTCGAAGTGCTGATCATGACTGTGTTGTTGATCGCAGGTGCGGTCGGCGTGTTCATCTACGGTATCGAACTGCCTTACCCGTTGTTCTGGTGGAGATAACATGGAAGCAACCATTATTCAAAATCTGGCGCTGGGGTTTTCCACAGCGGTTTCGCCGATCAATCTGTGGTACTGCTTTATCGGTGTAGTGGTCGGCACGCTGATCGGCGTGCTGCCCGGCATCGGCCCGGTCGCTGCCGTGGCCATGCTGCTGCCGCTGACCTTCAACCTCGATGCGGTTGGCGCCATCATCATGCTGTCGGGTATTTATTACGGTACGCAGTACGGCGGCTCAACGACGGCTATTCTGGTCAATCTGCCCGGTGAGTCGGCGTCGGTCGTCACTTGTATGGATGGTTATGCGATGGCCCGCAAGGGGCGAGCCGGCCCGGCTTTGGCGATTGCTGCCATCGGTTCGTTCTTCGCCGGCACCGTGGGCACCATCCTGGTGGCGCTGCTCGGTCCGCCGCTCGCGGAAATCGCGCTGAAATTCGGCGCTCCCGAGTACTTCTCGCTGATGGTCATGGCGCTGATCGCGGCGGCCGTGCTGGCCCACGGCGGGATGCTGAAAACCATCTGCATGATCGTGCTGGGTCTGCTGGTCGGCATCGTCGGCACCGACGTCAATTCCGGCATGTCGCGTTTCACCTTCGGCGCCTCGGGCCTGGCTGACGGCTTGAGTTTCGTGGTGGTGGCGATGGGGCTGTTCGGTTTTGCCGAGATATTGTCCAACCTCCAGGATAAAGCGGATACGGCGAGCCGGGACATTCTGAATCAGAAGATCACCGGCCTGATGCCGACGATGGCAGACCTTAAACTGTCCGCCGGCGCCATCCTGCGCGGCACGGCAGTCGGCGCGTTCTTCGGCACTCTGCCCGGCGGCGGTCCGACGATCAGCGCGTTCTCGGCCTATGCCGTCGAGAAGAAACTGGCCAAGAATCCGGAGAACTTCGGGCAGGGTGACATCCGTGGCGTTGCGGCCCCTGAAGCGGCCAATAATGCGGCCGTGCAGTGCGCCTTTATCACCACACTGACCCTGGGTATACCCCACGGTGCGACCATGGCGCTGATACTCGGCGCGCTGACCATCCAGGGCATTGCGCCGGGACCGCAGGTCATGACTCAGCGTCCGGACCTGTTCTGGGGCCTGATCGCGAGCATGTGGATCGGCAATGCAATGCTGGTGATTCTTAACCTGCCGATGGTTGGTATATGGATCAAGCTGCTCAAGCTGCCCTACCGGTTCCTGTTTCCGGCGATCATGGTGTTCATGGCGATCGGCGTCTACAGCGTCAACAACCTTGATCTCGACATCTACATGACGATCCTGTTCGGCATGCTGGGTTACATTTTCATGAAGCTCAAGTGTGAACCCGCGCCGCTGATTCTGGCGTTCGTGCTGGGACCGTTGATGGAGGAAAACCTGCGCCGCGCGCTGCTGATTTCGCGCGGTGACCCGACCGTGTTCATCACGCGGCCGATCAGCGCCGGGTTCCTGATCGCGACGGCATTGCTGCTGGCGTTCATGATCGTGCCTGCGTTCCGCAAGAAGCGCGAGGAGGCAGTGGCGGAATCAACTGCGCTGTAGCCTTTGGTAATGGCTATCGTGTCGTAATAACAGGGCACGCGGTATCTCACCGCGTGCTTTTTTTTGAGGAGAATGAAGATGCATATCAAAAATATACCGACTGTCCTGACCGCGGTTGCTGCATTGTGTGTGGCAAGCGGAGCGCCGCTGCATGTCGTGGCGCAGACTTATCCGACGAAGCCGATCCGGCTGATCGTGGCCTTCCCGCCGGGCGGCTCCACGGACATCATTGCGCGGTTGGTTGGACAGCGCCTGGGCGACAAGCTGGGGCAGCAGGTCATTGTTGACAATCGCGGCGGCGCCGGCGGCACGATCGGCACTGAAATTGCCGCGCGCGCAACTCCGGACGGCTATACCCTGACCATGGGCACCACCAGTACTCATGTAATCGCGCCCGCTGCCTATGCCGTGGTCAAGTACGATCCGGTCAAGGATTTCGAGCCGATTACGCTGGTGGCTTCCACGCCCTATCTGCTGGTGCTGCATCCGGGGGTGAAGGCGAACAACCTCAAGGAGTTCGTTGCGCTGGCCAAGTCGCAGCCGGGCAAACTCAACTATGCTTCCGCCGGTACGGGCTCGACCACGCAACTGGCGATGGAAATGCTCAATCGCGCGGCCGGCATGGATATCGTGCATATACCCTACAACGGCAATGGCCCGGCGGGAGCCGCCGTGCTCGGCGGGCAGGTGCAGGCGCTGTTCGGCAGCATGCCGGCAGTACTGCCGCATGCCCAGGCGGGGCGCGTCCGCGCGATTGCCGTGGGCACATCCAAGCGTTCGCCGGCATTGCCCAATGTGCCGACGGTTGCGGAGTCGGGGTTTCCCGGCTTCGAGGTTTCGCTGTGGCTGGGATTTTTTGCACCCAAGGGCACGCCCAAGCCGGTGCTGACCAGACTGCAGACGGAATTGACGGCCATTGCCAATTCCCCTGAAGTCAAAGCGCTGTTCGAAAAAAACGGCGCCAGCGCGGTGACCAATACGCCGGCGGAAATGAACAAGCTGATGAAGTCCGAACTCGACAAATACGGCAAAGTCATCAAGGCCGCGGGCATACACCTGAAGTAATCCACAGCACGCGGCCCCTGGCCGCTGCTGTTGACGCCGCGTGACGGGAAACCGCACGCGGCGTTTTTATTTGTGCCGGTCGGTGTGGGACAGCCAGCCGCTGGCCAGCAGGATTGCGGCGCTGACCCAGAA